>SVGI01000002.1 GCA_015056385.1 Clostridiales bacterium | reverse complement strand
GTTGAAATGAGAGTTTCCCTCATTACACCTATCGCTATCGAGGAAGGTCTCCGCTTTGCTATCCGTGAAGGCGGCAAGACAGTTGGCGCAGGCGTTGTTGCTACTATCATTGAATAATTAGCAATTACAGGCTCTCACCCTGCCTTTGGAGCAATTCTTAAGGCAGGGTGAGAAATCTTGTGTAAAAATAAAACATTCTGGTAGGCGTAAAATACGTACCACAGGTGTTTTATGCGGTTTTTTGTGCGAATTTACAAAAAATTCAAATAAATTATTTGACATTATATCTATAATAAGGTATAATGTTTGAGTTGTGTCTTATCAAATCGTAAGGATGACATAAAAGGTTGCCGCAGCAGTAATGCAGCGGGTAGTTTTTATTGACGAGTCTGCTGATCAGACGTGGTTTGAGTTTGACATTATTTTTTTGACACATCTTTTCGGACACACGAGGATGCGTTGTAAATGTCGGACAGGTAGTAAAACTACTGAATGCAAATTGTTTTGCGGCAAATTATTGGAGGTATACAATGGCAAGTCAGAAGATCAGAATCAAGCTTAAAGCTTATGATCACGTACTTATCGACCAGTCTGCAAAAAAAATAGTCGATACGGCGAAAGCAACCGGTGCAAACGTTTCCGGACCTATCCCGCTTCCCACAGATAAGGAGATTATCACAATTCTCCGTTCGCCGCACAAGTATAAGGATTCAAGAGAACAGTTCGAAATGAGAACCCACAAGAGACTTATCGACATACTTGTTCCTACAGCTAAAACTGTAGATTCACTTATGAGATTGGATCTCCCTGCTGGTGTTGATATAGAGATTCTGCTGTAAACTCGGAGGAAAGTAGAAAATGGAAAAGAAGATTTTGGGAAAAAAGATCGGTATGACACAGATCTTCTCAGCTGACGGAAAAATGATTCCCGTTACAGCTCTTCAGGCAGAAGGTTGTGTTGTAGTCCAGATCAAAACCGATGAAACTGACGGCTACAATGCTGTTCAGCTTGGTATCGGTGATATTCGCGAGCGCTTGGTAAACAAGCCTACCGCTGGTCATTACGCAAAGGCTGACGTCGCTCCCAGACGTATCTTAAGAGAATTCACTGTTGAAGCAACAGACAGCTACGAGCTTGGCGGCGCAGTAACAGTTGATGTTTTCGAGGTTGGCGACAAGGTTGACGTAAGTGCAGTTTCAAAAGGTAAAGGTTACCAGGGTGTAATTAAGAGATACGGTAAGAGAAGAGGCCCTGAGGCTCATGGTTCTGGTTACCACAGAGGTGTTGGTTCTCTCGGCGCAGGTACAAGCCCTGGACGTATACCGAAGAACAAGAAGATGCCTGGTCAAACCGGAAGAGAAAGAGTCACTGTTCAGAACCTTGAGGTTGTTAAGGTTGATGCTGAAAGAGGCGTTATTCTCGTTAAAGGTTCCGTTCCTGGCGCTAAGGGTTGCCTCGTAGAGGTTAAGAAATCCGTTAAAGCGTAAGCGTAACGTTTAAGGAGGAAAAAATGCCTAAAGTTAATTTGTACAATATGAACGGTGAGGTTATTGACCAGATCGCTCTCGCCGATGAAATTTTTGGACTTGAAGAAATAAACGACACAGTTATCCACACTGTTGTTAAAATGCAATTGGCAAACAAGAGACAGGGTACGCAGTCTGCTCTTACTCGCGCAGAAGTAAGCGGCGGCGGAAAGAAGCCCTACCGTCAGAAGGGTTCAGGCAGAGCACGTCACGGCTCAACCCGTTCACCTATCTGGACAAAGGGTGGTGTAGTATTTGCTCCCAAGCCGAGAGATTACAGCTACACAGTTCCTAAGAAAGTTCGTAGACTTGCTCTTAAGAATATGTTTACTGCCAAGGTTCGTGAGGACAACATCCGCGTTATTGATGAAATCGCATTTGAGGAAATCAAAACAAAGAAGATGGCAGAAATGTTCAAGAAGTTTGGTGTTGAAGGCAGAAAGATAATGCTCCTCATCAATTCATACGATGAAAACATTGTTAAGTCTGCACGTAACATCGACGGCCTTAAGGTTTCCTTTGTTGGCAATATCAATGTTTTGGATATGACAAACTATGATATGTTGATCACTTCCAAGGGTGCCGTTGCTCAGATTGAGGAGGTATACAGATAATGAAGTCATCATACGATATCATCATTACTCCGGTATTGACCGAAAAAAGCTACGCTCAGATTTCTGATAAGAAGTACACCTTCAAGGTAGACGTTCGCGCTAACAAGTATCAGATCAAGGCTGCTATTGAAGAGGTTTTTGGAGTTAAGGTCGATTCAGTTCATACAATGCAGTATGACGGTAAAGTAAGAAGAGTCGGTAGAACAGTTGGTAAGACAAACCGCTACAAGAAGGCTATCGTAAAGCTTACAGCTGATAGCAAGACAATCGATTTCTTTGATAACATTGGTTGATCGGCGTTATAGGAGGAAAAGTAAATGGCACTTAAAACATACAGACCTCTTACCCCCAGCATGAGGGAAAAGAAATCACTTGTAAGTGAAGAGGTCACAAAATTCTCTCCGGAGAAATCGCTGCTCGTAACTAAGAAAAAGTTCGCAGGTCGTAACAGCTACGGTAGAATAACTGTTAGACATCATGGCGGCGGTAACAAGATTAAATACAGGATTATCGACTTTAAGAGAGATAAAGAGAATATACCTGCAAAGGTTGCTGGCATTGAGTACGATCCTAACAGATCAGCAAACATTGCTCTTCTTAACTATGCAGACGGTGAAAAGCGTTACATCATCGCTCCTCTCGGACTTAAGACCGGCGACACAGTTCTCGCAGGCGAGAATGCTGAAATCAAGACCGGTAATGCTCTTAAGATCAAGGACATTCCTGTTGGTACAGTAATTCACTGCGTAGAGTTACAGCCCGGCAAAGGCGCTCAGATGGTTCGTTCAGCAGGTACATTCGCTCAGCTTATGGCTAAGGAAGGCGAATATGCTCAGCTCAGACTTCCTTCAGGAGAAGGCAGATTGGTAAGCATCAACTGCAAGGCAACTATCGGCCAGGTTGGTAATCTCGATTATGAGAACATTTCTTACGGTAAAGCCGGTATTAAGCGTCACATGGGTATTAAGCCTACTGTACGCGGTTCAGTTATGAACCCCGTTGACCATCCCCATGGCGGTGGTGAAGGTAGAGCTCCTGTTGGTCGTCCCAGCCCGATGACACCGTGGGGTAAGCCTGCTCTCGGATACAAAACCAGAAAGCGCAAGCAGTCTGATAAGTATATCGTAAGCAGAAAGAAAAAAGGTTAATGCGAAGGAGGCTACACTAAAATGAGTCGTTCAGTAAAAAAAGGACCTTATATTGCAGACCACCTTATGAAAAAAGTGGTCGAGATGAATAACAGCGGGAAAAAGGCAGTTATCAAAACTTGGTCCAGAGCCTCTACAATTTTCCCGGATTTTGTTGGCCATACAATTGCTGTTCATGACGGCAGAAAACATGTGCCGGTATATGTAACCGAGGACATGGTAGGGCATAAGCTTGGTGAATTCGCTCCCACCAGAACCTTCAAGGGTCACGCTGGTAAAGCTGAAAAAACCTCTAAGTCAAGGTAAGCAGGAAGGAGAGACGAATAATGGCAACCAGAGAAAAGGTTAAAGCTGCCCGCAGGGCAGAAAATAAAGATAGAAGACCGAAGGCGATAGCAAAGGATATTCGCATATCTCCTCAGAAGGTAAGAGCAGTTATTGATCTTATCAGAGGCAAGAGCTACGACGAGGCAGTTGCTATTTTGGCAAACACAAACAGAGCTGCTTCTCCTGTAGTGCTCAAGGCACTCAACTCTGCTAAGGCTAACGCTGAGGTTAATCTCGGGATGTCTGCAGACAGACTTTATGTTGCAGAGATTTATGCGGATGCAGGTCCGATACTTAAGCGTTTTATACCTCGCGCAAAAGGTGGCGCTTCAGGTATTCACAAGAGGACAAGCCGTGTAACGGTCATCCTGAATGAAAGATAAGGAGGAGAGACTAAAGTGGGCCAGAAAGTAAATCCCCATGGATTAAGAGTCGGAGTCATTAAAGGCTGGGATACAAAATGGTATGCTTCTAAGAAGGATTTTGCAGATCTTCTTTATGAAGACTATAAGCTTCGTAAAATGCTTAAAGAGCGCCTGTATGCCGCTGGTATCTCCAAGATCGAAATTGAAAGAGCTGCTAACAAGGTAAAGGTTAATATCTATACAGGAAAGCCCGGTATCGTTATCGGTAAGAACGGTGAAAACGTTAACGTTCTTAAGAATGATATCAGCAAGTTTACCAACAAGGAAGCAATCATAAACATAGTCGAGATCAAGAGCGTTGATAAAGATGCACAGCTTATTGCTGAAAGCATTACAGCTCAGCTTGAAAAGAGAATTTCCTTCCGTAAGGCAATGAAGACCGCTATTTCCCGTGCAATGAAGCCGGACAAGGGTCCCAACATCAAGGGTATCAAGATCAAGGTTTCAGGTCGTCTTAACGGTAACGAAATCGCAGCAAGCGAAGCATATAGCGAAGGAAACACTCCTTTGCATACACTCAGGGCTGATATCGAATACGGTACTGCAACAGCCAGAACAACTTACGGCGCTATCGGCGTTAAGGTTTGGGTCTACAAGGGAGAGGTTCTTCCTAAGGCTAAGGCACAGAAGTGATGGAGGTAAAGCGATATGTTAATGCCTAAAAGAGTAAAAAGAAGAAGAGTGCATAGAGGCCGCATGAAAGGCAAGGCACATAAGAATAATTTTATTGCCTACGGTGAATACGGTCTTGTAGCGTTAGAGCCTTCATGGATAACAAGTAATCAGATCGAAGCTGCCCGTGTTGCAATGACACGTCATGCTAAGAGAGACGGTAGAGTGTGGTTGAAAATATTCCCTCACAAGCCTATAACTGAAAAGCCTGCTGAAACTCGAATGGGTAACGGTAAAGGTACTCCCGAGTACTGGGTAGCAGTTGTAAAACCCGGCACAGTAATGTTCGAAATGGCCGGCGTTTCTGAGAGTGTTGCGCGTGAAGCGTTGAGATTGGCATCACACAAATTGCCCATAAAGTGCAAGATAGTGAGCAAAGAAGAATTGAGTGGTGAAAAGTAATGAAAGTGACTGAAGTAAGAGAAATGACTGATGAGCAGTTGCTCAGTACATTAAAGGAGTTCAAGAGCGAACTTTTCGCGCTCCGCTTCCGCCATGAAACAGGCCAATTGGATAATCCTATGCAGATTAACCTTCTCAAGAAGGATATCGCAAGGGTTAAGACCATTATTCGCGAGAGAAATCTCGATGCATAATTCGGAGGCAGAGGAATATGAGCGAAGAAAGAAATTTGAGGAAACAGAGAATTGGCGTAGTCGTCAGCAATAAGATGGATAAGTCAGTAGTAGTTTCCATAAAAGAACGTAAGATGGACAAACTCTATGGCAAGGTTGTTAACACAACCAAGAAGATGATGGCTCATGATGAGAGCAACAGCTGTGCTATAGGTGATAAAGTACTCCTTATGGAGACTCGTCCGCTCAGTAAGAACAAGCACTGGAGAGTTGTTGAAATCCTCCAGAAGGCAGACTGATCGGTCCGTTAAGGAATAGGAGGAAAAACAGTGATCCAGCAACAAACAAGATTGACAGTTGCCGATAATACCGGCGCTAAGGAAATCATGTGCATTAGAGTTTTGGGCGGCAGCGGCCGTAAGTACGGCAACATTGGTGATGTTATCATCGCTTCTGTTAAGAGCGCTTCTCCCGGTGGTGTAGTTAAGAAAGGCGACGTTGTTAAGGCTGTTATCGTAAGATCTACAAAAGGTCTTACAAGACCTGACGGAAGTCACATTAAGTTTGACGAGAACTCAGCAGTTATCATTGACAACCAGAAGCAGCCCAGAGGAACACGTATCTTTGGGCCAGTTGCCAGAGAATTGAGAGAAAAGGACTATATGCGTATAGTCTCCTTGGCTCCCGAAGTTTTATAATTGGAGGAAAAAGATATGCACGTAAAAACAGGCGACACCGTAATGGTGATAACCGGCAGTGCTAAAGGTACTATCGGTAAAGTCCTCGAAGTGGCCCCCAAGAAAGAAACTGTTATCGTTGAGGGCGCCAAGATGGTTAAAAAACATAAGAAGAGCAATAATGCTAAGGATGTTTCAGGCATCATTGATAAGCCCGCTCCCATTCATTGCTCTGATGTAATGCTTTATTGCACAAAGTGCAAGAAGGCTACAAGAATCAGCGTTAAAATGAACGACGATGGTTCAAAGGTTCGCGTGTGCAAGCACTGCGGAGCGACTATTGAGTAAAGTAGCGTAGGAGGCTAAGATGGAAAGATTAAAAGAGCTTTATGCAAGCGAGATTGCTCCTGCTTTGCAGAAGAAATTCGAGTATTCCAGCCCGATGCAGATACCGAAACTTGATAAGATAGTCATAAACATGCGCGTCGGCGAAGCTAAGGAAAACCCCAAGCTTCTCGATACGGCTGTTGAAGAACTCAGAGTTATTACAGGTCAGCAGCCTGTAATGACAAAGGCTAAGAAATCCGTTGCTAACTTCAAGGTTAGAGCGGGCCAGAAGATTGGTGCTATGACAACACTCAGAGGAGATAAGATGTACTCTTTCCTCGACCGTCTTGTTAACATCGCTCTTCCCCGTACAAGAGACTTCAGAGGTGTATCTACTACATCATTTGATGGCCGCGGAAACTATTCAATGGGAATTAAAGAGCAGCTTATCTTCCCTGAAATCAACTATGATTCCATCGATAAGATCAGAGGCTTCGACATTATCATCGTAACAACGGCTAAAACAGACGAAGAGGCCAGATTCCTCCTTGCAGGATTCGGTATGCCTTTTCAGAAGTAATTTAGGAGGAATTCATACAGATGGCTAAAACAGGTTTAAAGGTTAAGCAGCAGCGTGCTCAGAAGTATTCAACCAGGGAATACACAAGATGCAAAATCTGTGGAAGACCTCATGCTTGCTTGAGAAAATTCGGTATTTGCAGAATTTGCTTCAGAGAATTGGCTTACAAGGGCCAGATTCCCGGCGTTAAGAAAGCAAGCTGGTAATAAAACACAGGAGGAATCAAAATGGCAGTTACAGACCCCATTGCAGATATGCTGACACGCATTAGGAATGCGCTTATTGTCAGACAAGAAACGGTTCTCGTACCCGTGTCAAAAATGAAAATAGCAATAGCGGATATCCTTGTAAACGAGGGATACATCAAATCATACAAGATCGTTAAGGAAGATAATATGGACATGATGAAAATCGTCCTCAAATATACTCCTGACAGAAAATCCGTTATTCTTGGACTTAAGAGAATTAGTAAACCCGGTCTCAGGGTATATGCGAAGAAGGAACAGATCCCCAAGGTTCTTGATGGTTTGGGTGTTGCAATCGTCTCCACTTCTGCAGGTATTATGACAGACAAAGAAGCTCGCAAAGCCGGTATGGGCGGCGAAGTACTTTGCTTTGTTTGGTAATGCGAGAAAGGAGATAACAAATGTCAAGAATTGGTAAAAAAGTTATTGTTGTTCCCGCAGGCGTTACAGTTGATGTTGATGCTACAGGCCTTCTCACAGTAAAGGGTCCTAAGGGTTCACTTGAATACCGTCTCCAGGATGGCATCACAGCAAACGTGGAAAACAACGAGCTCACAATCAGCAGAAGCTCAGACGTTAAAGAGCAGAGAGCTCTTCACGGTCTTACTCGTGCACTTGTTAACAATATGGTTATCGGTGTTACAGAGGGCTTCACAAAGCAGCTTGAAATCGTTGGTGTTGGTTACCGTGCAGAAAAGAAGGGCAATACTCTTCATATGAACCTCGGTTACTCACATCCCATCGTTTTGGATGAACCCGCAGGCATTACCTTTGATGTTCCCAACCAGACAACAGTTATTGTTAAAGGTATTGATAAGGAACTCGTAGGACGCATCGCGGCAAAGATCAGAGCCTTCAGAAAGCCGAATCCCTATGCAGATTCACCGGCACAGGCCAAAGGTGTACGTTATCATGGCGAGCGCATCTTGGTTAAAGAAGGTAAGAAGTCGACTAAGTAATGTGGCAAGGAGTTATGTGAAATGGTAAGTAAGGAAAGCAGTAATGCAAGACGTCTTGCACGTCACAGGAGAATGAGAAACAGGATCAGCGGCACAACCGAAAGACCCCGTTTGAATGTATATCGCAGCTCCAAAAATATTTACGTCCAGATTATCGATGATGTTAAGGGCGTAACCCTTGTTCAGGCGTCGACTCTTGACTCAGAGGTTAAGCCTCAGATCGAGGACAAGACGAAAACAGAAGCAGCTGAAATCGTTGGTCGTGTTGCAGCAGAACGCGCAAAGGCATACGGAATTGAAGAAGTTGTCTTTGACAGAGGCGGATATATCTATCACGGCAGAGTTGCAGCTGTAGCAGACGGCGCAAGAAAAGCCGGACTCGTATTCTGATGAGGAGAGAGAAAATGGAACGTAATCATTCTAATTCTTCGGAATTAAAGGAAAAGCTGATAAAATATTCAAGAGTAACCAAAGTTACTAAGGGTGGCAGCAACTCAAGATGGGCTGCTCTCGTAGTAGTAGGTAATGAAAATGGCCGTGTGGGTATCGGTTCAGGTAAGGCAATCGAAGTACCTGAATCCTTCAGAAAAGCAGTTGAAGATGCTAAGAAGCACATGATCAATGTTCCCCGTGTAGGAACTACAATTCCTCACAGAATCATTGGTGAATTCGGCAGCGGTAAGGTTATCCTTATGCCCGCTCCCGAGGGAACTGGTATCATCGCAGGCGGTGTTGTTCGTGCAGTTCTTGAGCTTGCGGGTATCCGTGACGTAAGAGCTAAATCAATCGGTACAAACAATGCCCGTAACGTTCTCAACGCTACAATGGCAGGTCTTGCACAGTTGAAGGATGCAGAAGAGATCGCACGTCGCCGTGGTAAGAACGTCAGCGATATCCTCGGATAAGGAGGTACATCATGGCAAAAATCAGAATTACAAAAATTAAAAGTACAAACAAATCGACTGATAAGCAGAAAGCAAACGTTGAAGCTTTAGGTCTTAAGAAAATACGCGACAGCAAGGTGTTTGAAGCAACTCCCGACATTCTCGGCAAAGTAAAGGTTGTTAGCCACCTCGTAAAGGTCGAAGAGATTTCAGAATAATCGGAGGTATAAGTCGTGAAGCAGCATGAATTAAAACCGTCTGTAGGCGCTCTTGTAAAAGAAACCAAGCGCAGAGGTCGCGGCACAGCTACCGGACAGGGTAAAACCGGTGGTAGAGGTGAAAATGGTCAGAAGTCCAGAACCGGCGGCGGCGTAAGAATCGGTTTCGAGGGCGGTCAGATGCCTCTCGTTAGACGTATACCTAAAAGAGGATTTAACAACATTTTTGCTACAAAGTATGTAGCAGTTAACGTTGAACAGCTTAACATTTTTGAAGATGGAACAAAAGTTACACCTGAGCTCTTGATCGAAACAGGTATCGTTAAGAAAATTTACGATGGTATCAAGATTCTTGGCAGAGGCGAGCTTACTCGCAAACTTTCTGTTCAGGCAAGTTCTTTTTCACAGGGAGCTATAGAAAAGATTAAAGCTTTGGGTGGCGACACTGAGGTGATCTGATGTTTGAAACATTCAAAAACGCATGGAAAATTCCGGAAGTCAGAACGAAGATTCTTTTTACGCTTCTTACTATTCTGATTTACAGAATCGGATGCAAAATTCCCGTTCCGGGCGTCGATGTTGGCTATATCGCCGATCAAGTTACTTCGAATTCAACATTCCTCGGACTCTTTAACGTTATGTCCGGTGGCGCATTTGAATCATTCGCAGTATTTGCTCTGGGTATAACCCCCTACATCAATGCGTCTATTATCCTCAATCTCCTTACGATGGTTGTTCCTGCATTGGAAAGACTTTCTAAGGAAGGTGAGGAAGGCAGAAAGAAGATTTCTACTTACGAGCGTTATCTTACTGTTGTTCTTGCATTAATTATGGCAGTCGGATTCACGCTTTCTATGAGAGAAGCTCTTATTGATGACGGTATTTTCTCCATCATATTCGTAGTAGTAACTCTTACAGCAGGTTCTACTCTCCTTATGTGGCTTGGTGAACGTGCAACAGAAAAGGGAATCGGTAACGGTACGTCTGTTATCATCTTCGTTGGTATCGTTTCCAGAGTTGTGCCTACTGCACAGACTCTCCTGGCTAATGTGTCAGCAGGAACTATTCCCTTCTGGGTAATCCCCCTTCTGGTTATCGGTGTCGTTTTGATGTTTGCAGCTATTGTATTCATCGACGGCGGTGAAAGAAAGATCCAGGTAAATTATGCAAAGCGTGTAGTTGGAAGAAAAATGTATGGCGGACAGAGCACATACATACCCATGAAGGTTAACGCTTCCGGTGTTCTTCCTATTATCTTTGCGGTTTCCGTTGCATCTCTTCCTCAGATGATTGCCGGTTGGGTAAGTCCCGAATCAGGATTTGCAACATTCGTAGCAAAGTGGCTGTCTCAAACGTCTGTAATTTACCTTGTAGTATACGCACTTCTTATCGTATTCTTCTCATACTTCTACTCACAGGTTTCCTTTAATCCTATTGAAGTATCAAAGAATCTTAAGGAAAACGGCGGATTCGTTACAGGTATTCGTCCCGGTAAGCCCACATCCGATTACCTTATGAAGATTCTTTCCAGAATCACATTGGTCGGTGCGCTTTACCTCGCAGCAGTCGCTATATTGCCTATCATCGTAGGAATTATATTCCCCCAGATCTCCAATATGGCTATCGGCGGCAGTTCTGTTATGATTCTTGTTAGTGTAGCTCTTGAAACTACAAATCAGCTTGAATCTCAGATACTCATGCGAAATTATAAGGGATTCCTTAAATAATATAAATCATTCAGAGGCACTCATTATGAAAATGCTGACAATAAAAAACGTGAGAGAAATCTCATATATGCGTCAGTCCGGTAAGATTCTCGCAGGAGTTTTCAAGATTATTCGCGAAAATCTCCGCGAGGGTATCACCACCGAAGAGCTCGATAAGATTGCAGAGAAGTTCATTCTTGAAAACGGCGGTACACCTACGTTTAAGGGATATAGCGGATTTCCCGGCTCGATATGTATATCGGTAAACGAGGAGCTCCTCCACGGTATTCCTTCAGGTCGAGTATTGAAAGACGGCGATATAGTAAGCGTTGATGTTGGCGTGAATTATATGGGATATAACACTGATGCAGCACGAACAATGTGCATTGGTGAAGTTTCTGAAGAGGCTAAAAAAGTAATCAGAGTCGCACGGGACGCATTTTTCGAGGGCATAAAATTTGCTACTGAAAAAAACAGATTGCATGACATTTCAAATGCAATCGGCGTTCATATCGAGTCAAATGGCTGCGGCATCGTGAGAGACTACGTCGGTCATGGTGTCGGAGCAAACCTTCACGAGGAGCCGGATATTCCGAATTTCGGCCGTCCTAATACCGGTATTCGCCTCAGGCGTGGTATGACATTGGCAATAGAGCCTATGGTCAACGCGGGAGATGAGGATGTGGAGGTGCTTGATGATGGATGGACAGTTGTTACAGCCGACGGCAGATTGTGTGCTCATTATGAGAATACAATAGTAATAACTGAAGGTGCGCCTGAAATTTTAACGCTTGAGGATGGCGAAAATGCCTGATATAAGCGATATATCTCTTGTTTCTCCCGGTTTTATTGTCAGGGTAACGAGAGGCAAAGAAGCAGGACGATTATTTGTTGTCCTTGCAGTGACGAACAGCGAATACGCATTAATTGCGGACGGAAGAAGAAAACGTATAGCTGTAGCTAAAAAGAAAAAATTCAAGCATTTAGAGGTTGTCTCAGGTACAACGGCTGCTGCTCGGGGCGCTTCAGAGCTTGAGCTTACCGATTCAAAGGTAAGGAAAATTCTTTCAGCGTACAGATGCGAGGCTTCAACGAAAGCAAGAAAGGAGTGAATAGTTTGGATAAAAACGATGTTGTAGAGTTTGAAGGTGTAGTTATTGAGTCCTTGCCAAACTTTGCATTCCAGGTAGAGCTGGAAAACGGACATAAGGTCATGGCGTATGTGTCGGGAAAAATGAGAAATCATTTCATTAAAATTATCCCGGGAGACAAAGTGACAGTTGAATTATCATTATACGATTTGACACGCGGACGTATAACACGTCGCGGCAGATGAGGAGGAAACTGATATGAAGGTTAGACCGTCAGTTAAGAAAATGTGTGACAAATGTAAGGTAATCAGACGCAATGGTAAGGTAATGGTCATCTGTCCTGAGTATCCTAAGCATAAGCAAAAACAAGGCTAATGTTTACGTCACAAGTTACAGTGATATAATTTTGGAGGTAATAAGAAATGGCTCGTATTTCTGGTGTTGACCTTCCCAAAGAGAAAAGGGTTGAAATTGGGTTAACATACATCTATGGGATAGGCAAAGCTACATCCGGTATTATCTTGTCTGAAACAGGTATCAATCCTGATACAAGAGTCAAAGATCTGACAGAAGATGAAGTCGCCTTGCTTAGGAACTATATTGAAAAGAATCTGCAGGTTGAAGGTGATCTTCGCCGTGAAGTCTCAATGAACATAAAAAGACTTACAGAGGTTGGATGCTACAGAGGCGTCAGACATCGCAGAGGACTTCCTGTAAGGGGTCAGAACACAAAGCAGAACGCAAGGACACGTAAGGGTCCCAAGTCTACTCGTGTACGTAAAAAGACGAAGTGATGTGAGGTATAGCTGATATGGCAAAGGTTGTAAAAAAATCAAGAAAACGTATTGAAAAGAAGATGGTTGAAAAGGGCGCAGCTCACATCTCATCAACTTTCAATAATACAATAGTTACTATCACCGATACAGCAGGTAATGCAGTGTCTTGGGCAAGTGCTGGCGGCCTCGGATTCAAGGGCTCCAAGAAGAGCACTCCCTTCGCAGCACAGATGGCTTCTGAAACAGCAGCTCGTGCAGCTATGGAACACGGCATGAAGACTGTTGAGGTTTTCGTTAAGGGACCCGGCTCAGGCAGAGAAGCTGCTATCAGAGCATTGCAGGCAACAGGACTTGAAGTTACTCTTATCAAAGATGTTACTCCTATTCCTCACAATGGTTGCCGTCCGCCTAAGCGTAGAAGAGTATAAGGAAAAGGGTTAAATCCATTGCTTGTTTAGTCAGGCATGGAAGATTTCGTGGATTATTATCTGCGAACTCGTGAAAGGATAGTTTAAAATGGCAAGATATACAGAATCACAGTGCAGAATATGCAGAAGAGAAGGTCAGAAGCTTTATCTTAAAGGTGACCGCTGCTATTCAAAGAATTGTTCTTTTGATAAGCGCCCGGCTCCTCCCGGACAGCACGGAAAAGCTAATAGAAGAAAATCATCCAACTACGGTCTTCAGTTGAGAGAAAAACAGAAGATGAGAAGGATGTACGGCGTTCTCGAAGGTCAGTTCAGAAAATATTTCGCAATGGCTGAAAAAATGGACGGTGTTGTTGGTGAGAATTTCCTCTCATTACTCGAAAGACGTCTTGATAATACAGTTTACAGAATGGGCTTTGCAGCTTCACGTGCTCAGGCAAGACAGCTGGTTAACCACGGTCATTTCCTCGTAAACGGCCACAAGGTTGACATTCCGTCTTACCTCGTATCCACTGGCGACGTTATTTCCGTTAAGGAAACAAGCAACGGCATTGCTTTGTTCAAGGACGTTAAGGAAGGCGTTAAGAAGACAGTTCCCGCATGGCTCGTAGTTGAGAACGATAAGCTCACAGCTACTGTAAAGACATTGCCCTGCAAAGATGATATTGATATTACTATTGAAGAGCATCTCATCGTTGAGTGGTATTCTAAGTAATAAAATCGGAACAGTCAGCAGAATGTGCTTTCACATTTTGAAAGTAATTACGGCAGAAAGGAATGGGTTAATTATATGACCGAATTGCAAAAGCCCAAGATTGAAATAGTAGAGGTTGATACAGCTACTAATTATCTTAGATTTACGGTTGAACCCCTTGAAAGAGGCTTTGGTCTCACATTGGGTAACGCATTGCGTCGTGTTATGCTTTGGTATGTTCCCGGCGTAGCAGTAAAGGCTATAAAGATTGATGGAGTTTTGCATGAGTTTTCAACAATTCCCGGCGTAAAAGAGGACGTTGTTGATATCATACTTAATATAAAGGAATTGGCAATTAAGACAGACGGTGATGTTCCGAGAACACTGAAGATCAATGTTAAGGGACCTTGCGAGCTTACCGGTGCTGACATTCAGACTGATATGGACGTTGAGATTCTCAACCCCGATCATCACATTGCTACACTTAATGAAGATGCTGAACTCTACATGGAGCTTACCATAGACAGAGGCAGAGGCTTTGAGGTTGCTGCAAAGAAGACAGAAGACACTATTGGCCTTATTCCTATTGATGCAGTTTATTCACCTATCAAGAAAGTTAACTTCAAGGTTGAAGATCTTCGTGTTGGAAACAGAACAGACTTTGACAAGCTTACTTTCGAAGTGTGGACAAACGGAGCCATCGAGCCCGAAGAGGCAACAGGAATATCAGCACAAATTCTTTGTGATTATTTCAGTCTCTTCACAAATATAAGCGTTGTATCTGACAATACAGAAAGCAATAACGTAAGAATTGATGACGGAAGCATGAGAAAATACGATACTCCTATCGAGGATCTCGAGCTTTCAGTTCGTTCTTACAACTGCCTCAAGCGTGCAGGTATCAACACTATTGGCGAGCTTGTTCAGAAATCCGAGGAGGATATGATCAAGGTTCGTAATTTGGGTAAGAAATCACTTGAAGAGGTTGAGCTTAAGCTCCGCTCTTTGGGTATGGCTTTGAAGCCTTCTGATGAATAAGGATACAGGTAATTGTAGGAGGAAATAAACGTGATTAACAGGAAATTAGGCAGAACAAGTGCACAGCGTAAAGCTTTGCTCAGAGGCCTTGTGACTGATCTTCTTTGGTATGGCAAGATAACAACAACAGAAGCTAAAGCAAAAGAAGTAAGAAGCATTGCTGAACAGCTTCTCACACTTGCGATCAAAACATATGACAAAACAGAAACTGTTACAAAGGAAGTTGTAAAGAAAACTGACGGTAAGGCAGAAAGAGTTACAATGGAATTTGTTAACGATCTTCCCGAAAAGCTCAATGCTCGCAGAAAGATCATGGCTGTTGTTTATGATAAGAAGGAAGAGAAGAAGGACGGCGAATCCAAGAGCGAATACGCTGACCGCACAAGAGATATCAACCATCCCCTCGTAGAAAAAATGTTCAGGGAATATGGTCCTAAGTATCGCGCACGTAACGAAGAAAAGAATTGTGCCGGCGGATATACAAGAATAATCAAAATGGGACCTCGCAAGGGCGACGGTGCTGAAGAGGTTATCATAGAGCTTATTTAAGAGCTATAAAAAAGGCTGCGCGATTAACGTGCAGCCTTTTTGGTAATTTAATATGAGTGAAAATAAAATGAATAACGTATGTAATGCTGATGATAAAAAAATTATCAAGGCAGCAGACGTTTCATATGAATATACAAGGTACGAGGAAGATGGAACCGTTGCTATCAAAAATATCTCATTTGAGATAGAGGAAGGTAGCTTTAACGTAATAATCGGTCAGAACGGCTCCGGGAAGTCCACCTTAGCCAAGCATTTTAACGCTCTTCTTACCCCTACGGAGGGTGTTATTATCGTAGACGGGTTTGATACAAAGGAAGAAAAGCTCCAGTGGGAGATAAGGAAATCCGTGGGTATGGTATTCCAAAACCCGGATAATCAGCTGGTTGCAAGCGTGGTCGAGGAGGACGTTGCCTTCGGATTGGAAAACCTGGGCGTTGAAAGAGAGGAAATGATAGAACGTGTAAATTCTGCTCTTTTGGCCGTAGGGATGTCCGAATATGCAAAATATGCGCCTCACTATCTTTCCGGCGGGCAGAAGCAGAGGGTTTCTATTGCCGGAGTATTGGCAATGCGCCCCAAAATCATTGTTTTTGATGAGGTTACCGCAATGCTGGACCCTGAGGGCCGCAGGGAAATAATGAAAACGGCTCATATGCTCAATAAGGAATATGGGATAACTGTAATTCACATTACTCATTATATGGAGGAGGCTATAGATGCCGATAAAATAATTGTAATGAGTAATTCAGAGCTTATTATGAAGGGGACCCCCAGGGAAATATTTGCCAGGGTGGCTGAGCTTGAGGCAATAGGCCTTACAGTTCCCGTAATTACAAAGCTTGCACAGGGTCTTATAGACGAGGGCCTTGATATTCCTCAGGCAATACTTACTGAGGAGGAATTGGTTGAAGCAATATGTCAGTTGAAATAAAAAATCTATCACACGTGTATATGCCGGGTAGCCCCTTTGAGATCCGGGCAGTGGATGATGTTTCCTTTGACGTAAGGGACGGTGAATTTTTCGGTATCATAGGCCATACAGGCTCCGGAAAATCTACACTTATTCAGCATCTCAACGGCCTTCTTTTGCCTACGGGGGGCTCTGTAAAAGTAAACGGATATGAAATCAGCACGGAAAAGAAGGAGCTTAAGGAAATAAGGCGCCTTGTCGGTATGGTGTTTCAATATCCCGAATATCAGCTCTTTGAGGACACAGTAGAAAAGGACGTGGCATTCGGCCCTAAAAATCAGGGCTTAAGCCGCGATGAAATAGAGCATAACGTAAAGGAATCCATAGAGGACGTAGGTCTTGACTTTGATAAGGTGAGAAATATGTCCCCCTTCGAGCTTTCCGGCGGACAGCGCCGCAGAGTTGCCATAGCCGGCGTGCTTGCAATGAAGCCGGAGGTTATCATATTTGATGAGCCTACCGCAGGCCTCGACCCTGGCGGAAGGGAGCTTATTTACCGGGAAATACAGCAGATTAAGGAAAAGCGCGGCGCAACCGTGATACTTGTTTCCCATAATATGGATGATATTGCCCGCTTTGCAGACAGAATTGCCGTAATGGATAAGGGAAGGCTTGTGTGCGCTACAACCCCCAAGGAGCTTTTTGCAGATGAAAAGCATCTTGAGGACCTGCATCTTGACCTGCCCCAGCTTACGTCATTTGCCCATAACCTTAATAAAAAGGGCGGATTTAGTATTCCCGACGGCATTTTTGAAATTGAAGATATGAAAAACGCAGTTATTCAGGCAGTAAGGAGAAAAAAGCAAGATGTTCAATAACGTAACATTCGGCCAATATTATCCGAGTGATTCATTTGTCCATAAGCTTGATCCCCGTATTAAGCTGCTTGTGGTTTTTGCGTATATAGTGGTGATATTCTTTGTATCATCACCAATAGGCTACGCCCTTGCCATAGCATTTTTGTTGGGCGCCATATCATTTTCCAAAATCCCTATAAAAATGATGCTCAAGAGTATAAAGCCCCTGTGGATAATACTTATAATAACCTTTATTATAAACGTGTTTTTTACTAAAACGGGAACGGTGCTTTGTGAATGGTGGATTTTCACCATAACCAAGGAGGGTATAATTCAGGCAGTGTATATGAGCTTAAGGCTTATAATGCTTATAATGTTCTCATCTCTTCTCACTCTTACAACATCCCCCGTATCTCTTACAGACGCTATCGAAAGCCTTCTTTCACCCTTGGCAAAGATAAAATTTCCCGCCCATGAAATTGCGATGATGATGTCTATTGCTCTTCGATTTATCCCCACCCTTATAGAGGAAACGGATAAAATAATGAAGGCGCAGACAGCCCGAGGCGCAAGCTTTGATACGGGCAACGTATTTCAGAGGGCGAAGAGTATGATTCCCTTGCTCATACCGCTTTTTGTAAGCTCATTTCGAAGGGCGGACGACCTTGCACTTGCTATGGAGGCACGATGCTACAGAGGCGGAGAGGGCAGAACGCGTATGAAGGAGCTTAAATACACAAAGGCAGACGTATTGGTGCTTGTGTTGGCTGCTGTATATTTTGCGGGCATGATACTTGCCAACCTTATTCCTATAAGCATTTAAGGAGCCGTGTATGCGGAATATATTGATAAAAATCCAGTATGACGGAACACAGTATGCAGGCTGGCAAAGACAGAAAAACGGCCTTGCAGTTCAGCAGGTGCTTGAGGATGCGTTATCCGCCATTACAAAGGAAAAGGTTGCAATTACAGGCTCGGGACGTACAGACGCAGGCGTACACGCCCTTGGTCAGGCGGCGAATTTTGTAAGTAATTGCACTGTCCCCCTGGAAAAGCTTCCTATTGCCATAAATTCCATTATCCCTGATGATATAAGAGTTATTTCTGCAACAGAGGTTGCGGCTGATTTCAACGCCCGGTTCTCCGCAAAGAGAAAAACATACAGATACACTGTTACCTGGGGAAAAAATGCGCCCGCTCTTTATTCAAGGTTTTCCTGGCACAGCTATTATCCCTTGGATATTACAAAAATGGGTGAGGCGGCAAGGCTTTTTGAGGGTACTCACGACTTTAACGCCTTTATGGCATCAGGCAGCCCTGTTTCAAGCACGGTGAGGACAATATATTCCTCCTATGTGGAAAGAACAAATATTGAGGGATGCGAGAATGCTCTTCATTATTACGTTACCGGCAACGGCTTTCTTTATAATATGGTAAGGATTATAACAGGTACCCTTATTGAAATAGGTCAGGGAAGGCGCGAAATTGAAAGTATAAGCGATTTACTTAATGTAAGCGACGAAAGAGGCGTTGTCCGTGCAAAGGCAGGCTTTACCACACCCCCAAACGGGCTTACGCTTATGAGTGTTGATTACACAGAATAATATAATGTATATAAAAAAGTAAGCCCCACCGATAAAAATCGGCGGGGTTTTTGTTGTTGAATGTTTTCTAAGTTGTTTTTAAGTGTGAAATTTGTATACTAATAAATGTTTTATTAACTGTAAAATTAAAAGTGTAAAAAAAACTTGCAAAATAATATAAAGTACAATATAATAGATTATGTTCTTATACACAGATATTGGTACTGCTTTTGCTTGTAAAAACTCACATAAAATTCAATCGATAAACGACTTGAATTGGTCTGATAACTTTGGTACTGTTATATTAAGCCATGTCGACATATTATCTCAAACATTAAAAATAAACGTTGCAGAACAATTTATCGAGATGTGTTTGCTACACAAAAAGAATCTGTTTTTGTTTGATGAGAATGACTATTTTGGGAAATATCCTTATGTGGAATTGGTGAAAATATTTGAAAGAAACAATTTGTGGATACATAAACCCGAAAAAAATTGTACAGTAAATTTTCAATGGGGAGGAAAACTTTATAATATACATTGTCCAATTCTTTGTGTTGCAGGAACAGATTCTTCGCAAGGTAAATTTACTATACAAGTTGCGCTCAGGAATTTCTTGAGAAGACAAAATATTAAAGTGAGTAATTTTGGTACCGAACCTACTTCTGAATTGTTAGGATTCGAAGGCATTTATACTTTTGGATACAATGCATATATGCCATTTGAAGGATGGAAAAACATAATTGCTATAAATTATGCTTTACAGAAACTGGAAAGGGATTCGCCAGATATAATTATTACTGGACTACAATCAAGAACTATTGTTCCAAATATTGCAGCATTTAAAAGTTACCCTATTAAGTAACAGGAATTTATAACTGCTTGTTCACCTGATACATATATTTTGTGTGTGAATATTGATGACTCAAGGATGTATATCAAAAGAACAATAAAATATTTAGAAAGTGTTTTTCCATCCAAGGTTGTTGCGTTATGTATTAATGATATTTCATGTAAAACCTCATCTCTACGTTTGATGTGGTTGAAGATTCGATACAAATTGATATTTTGCAGAAAGGTATTCCGTTTGTCTTCAAAAAATCGTTATGTAAACTTGCTAAACACATAATTCGATATTATAAAGATTAAAGGAGAATATGAATGTTTAAATCAAAGATGTGGTTTCGGAATTTAGGATTGATGTAAAAACCAATTTGGCAACAGAATAAAGCTTATTTTATAATTTATATCATATGGGACTGTATACAATCCCCGCTTTCTACTATGCTTTATGTATTTTTAATGCAAATATCAATTGATCAATTGTCTGTTGGTGTTGGGATATGGACGGTAGTAACAACAATCCTTTTGTTTTTTAGTTTTGAGTTATTACTTTACATTGGAGGCGATTTGTTGTATTTTTTATATTTCGAACCGTGTCAAACTAGGATTATTGCCAATGTGAATATTGATATTTGTGAACATATGAAGCGTACGGATTATAAATGTTTTGATGATCCAAATTATTATAATGAGTATACTGTTGCGTATGCTAAATATGCAAGTAAATCTATAGAAGCTTTTTTCAATTTAAGTAATTCATTGGCACTAATTGTTACAGTAGGCTCATTGGTGGGATATGTACTGTCATCCACGGTATATGTTTTAATAATTACGTTTATTTCTGTGATAGTTAAAGTTTGGGTAAGTAAAATTGTAAACAAAATTCAAATTCGACATGATGAAGAAAGTGCGCCTATTGAAAGAAAAAAGGATTATTATTATGAAACGCTTTGTAGCAAAGAGGCGGCAATGGATATTAAGAGTACCAACATATATAATATACTAGTTGATCATTATTGTCAATCCTTTCAACAGCATATCGAGATAAAAATCAAATATGGTAAACAATTATCGTTTTGGTCTTTAATTCAAGGCTTGTCTACAAGTGGATCGTCAGCGATAATTAGGATTATTATTTGCGGGTTAATTATTGCGGGTAAGGTTGGTGTAGGAAGTTTCGTATCTCTTTTAAGTGCAGCAAATTCATTGGCGTGGAAAATTGAAGGTGTATCAAAACGATATACATCACTTAATAAAAGTGTTATGTATGGTGAAAGAATCAGACGTTTTATTGATCAACCATCCCAAATAGAGCGAACAGTGGAAGACAAAGGAAACCATTTTTTGGAGAGTGATAGTTCGTTTTCAATAATGTTTAAGGACGTATGTTTTAACTATGAAAATTCAAACTTTGCTATAAAAAATATAAATTTAAAAATAAAAAAAGGCGAAAAAGTAGCAATTGTTGGGAAAAATGGTGGTGGTAAAACCACTTTAACCAAACTGTTGCTGCGATTATATGATCCACCAAATGGGGATATAATGATAAATGGAATTTCGTTAAAAGAGGTAAATCTTTCTTCTTATCGTTCAAATGTGGGGATTGCTTTCCAAGAGTCTCATATGTATTCATTATCGTTACGGGAAAATTTATCTTCATATGAAACATTTAAAGATGTAGAGTCCTTAGGTCGTTTTTCAAAAACATCTATCGATACAATTTTAACCAAAAGTGGGGCAACGTTAGATACAGATGTAACTAAAAAATTCGATAAAGACGGAATAATGTTATCCGGCGGAGAAATGCAAAAAATGGCAGTTTCACGTTTGTTCACCAAAGAGTTTGGATTGTTGATTTTCGATGAACCATCAAGTGCATTAGATCCTTTTGATGAAGAAAATTTAAATCAAATGATTTTTAATAAGGATAATAGTACGACGACCATATTGATATCCCATAGACTATCTAATGTGGTAAAAGCCGATCGTATATATGTAATGGAGGAAGGTAGAATTGTAGAAGAGGGGACACATAGTGAATTAATTGAAAAAAAGGAGTCTATTTTAATATGTTTGAATTACAGGCAAAAAATTATCAAGAGAGTTGATATAGTAGGTACGTATATTATGGAAAATAAAATTATATTGCCTTTTGAAATCAATCCTTTATCGGTAATGTACCATAATCTTGCATTTCCTTTGGGTGTTATCCAAGGAAATGCAAAAAATGATATAACACCATGGTTATGCTGCAAGTTTATAAATTGTAGTTTTAATCCGTTTGAAAAGAATAAATTTTTTATTTCTCTTTCAGATAACTGGGGGATTGATGATGAGATTGTTTTTTATCAACAAATACAATTATTTCAAAATACATACGACATTGTAGGTATTAACATGATGCAAGTATTGAAAGATATGCTTGCGCATGGGTGTTATGTTGGTGGGTATTATAATGAAGAATATATACCGGGCAAGAAAGCGTATGGCGTCGAGTATTTTCCCCACGATTATTTACTGATTGGTTTTGATAACGAGAAAGAGGTGTTTTATTCTGCAGGTTATCTGACTAAACGATTTGTTGTTTTTGAAATTCCATTCGCTAATATGGAGTGTGCGTTGAATTCCCTTACGTGTAGAAAACCTATACTTAATTTTTATCAGTATAATACTGAAGCAAAGTTTATACTAGATATTGAAAAAATAATTAGTGCACTTCAAGATTATTTGTCTTCATCAAACTCATTGAGACAATCCTTTGACGGAGTGTTTTATGGGCTTAATGCGATTGAAGGTCTAGGAGAACATTATATCTTGAAGTGTAGTAAAAATAGTTTTGATCACCGTTATACCAAAGGATTAATGGAACATAAATATATTATGTTAAAGCGAATAAAATATTTGTGTAATCACCAATACATAACGGATAACGAATATATTTCTAAAGCGGAAAAAGTATTTGAATATTCGGCTATAATACACAACTTAGGAATCAAATTCAAGTTACTTGGAGATAGCGCTATATTAAAAAAGATCATGTTAATAATTCAAAAAATTAAAGAAGTTGAGTTGTCGTATCTTATATCTGTAAAGAACGAGTTGGAATTGTATAAACATAAGTATTAAAGTTTTTTGTTGTACCGATTCATTCTTGTTATATAATAAAAAGTCTCATTATAAAAATTATAATGAGACTTAATTGTTTTATAGATGAATAGGATTACCTATCAATCGTGATACTCAATAGGCTTTGAATGTGCCCGCCAATCGAATTCCTCTGTTACGTGGGTGGAAACACCGTTTAACGTAAGATTATCCACGCAGTCGATAGTCTGCTGTGTCATATATGAGCCAACGGAAACGTCCTCAAGATAGATGTTTCTTATGTGTCCGCAATCGTGGCCTCGTACGTTAAGTCCGTCGCGGCTTTCCTCAACGTGAACGTTTTTAAGAGAAATATCGTGCATATCGGGAAGCTTTTCAACAGCATCTCCGGGCTTCATCCAATAGTGGGTGTTTATGCAAACACCGTAAACTGTGCGGTCTGCCTTTATGTTTTCAATGTCAATGTCGCATATCTCGCCGCCTCTGCCCGGTGCGCTCTTAACGTGAACAGCCATATTGCATTGCTCACAAACGCAGTCGTGCATATAAACGTTGCGGATACCGCCTGATGTTTCGCTGCCTACAACCACACCGCAGCCCCCGTGTGAGAAGTAGCAGTTTCTCACCTCGACGTTTTCTGTGGGCCAGTTAACGGCAATACCGTCGTTATCTCTGCCTGATTTTACGCAAACACCGTCATCAGATGATGAATCAACTCTGCAATTTTCCACAAGGCAGTTTCTGCAGGAATCTATATCTACGCTGTCTGTATTTGCGCCGTTACGTGCTGAAAACCAGCTTACGTTACGGATAATAATATTCTCGGAGAAAAGGGGAGCAACACACCAGAAGGGGGACTGTATAAATCTTACACCCTCGATAAGTATGTTTTTACAGTACACGAATTGTAAGAAGTAGGGGCGGAGAGCCCATTTGTCAAAATTATCGTACACTCTCTCCTCAACGGGTGTGCCAAGCTTGCCCTTTAGGTAAAGGTCATCCATACCAACTCTGTTCTGAAGAGCCCAGCCCCACCAGAGATGGCCCTGGCCGTTAAGCTTACCCTCGCCTGTAACGGATATATTTTCGCATCCGTTAGCGTAGAGAAGAGGTGAATAGTTGTAGCACCTGATGCCCTCAATACGCGTAAATACTGCGGGAAGATACGCCTTGGGGTCTGCAGTAAACAAAAGCTCTGCGCCCTTGTGTATGTGAAGGTCTACGTTGCTTTTGAAATTGATAGCGCCTGTAAGCCATACGCCCTGGGGAACGTCTACGTGTCCGCCGCCCATTTGGGAAACGGCGTCTATTGCTTTGTTTATTGCTTCTCTGTTTAACACCTCACCGCCCTCTATTGCGCCAAAATCGGTGATAGAAACGCGCCTTTGGGGAATAACGGGAGGTGTGGGATGTGTGAAGGGTTTGAAAAATTTCATTTCTGCTTTTCCTTTATATTAATTATCTGTATTTGTATCGGGATATACAATAGGGCAATACCAGCCCTGTGCTTCATAGGCAAATTGGTTTATACCCATATCGTTGCCGTTTGCATCCTTCATAGCGCCGTCGCTTGAGCACGTAGCAATAATGCTGCCCGTTGCATCGCGATAGGTTGAACCTGTAATGTAGGCGTTTGCGTACTCATTTGTTATGGTACGTCCGTCGGGAAGATATGTTATCTGGGTATAGGCACTTTCACTTTGGTAGGTTACAAGCTCGATAACTCTCGGGGTGCTGCCGCTGTCATAGGTATATGTCTTAAACCACAGCTTGTTGCCGTTATCATCAAGGGCCTCCTCCAATATGTGGCCTGAGGGAGTGTATTTTTTGTAGCTTTTGCGGAGGCCGGGGGCGCTGTATTCGTAAAGACTGTAATACGTATGCTCGCCGTAACGGTATTCATCCTCTCGGATAAGGTCGTTATTGGCGTCGAACTGCCTTTCATACCTTTGCCATTCGGAGGTGGTGCCCGTAACAAAGTCGTTTGTATTTACTCTTGAAACGAGAGTAACGTTGCCTCTTTCATCATATTCTCTCAATTCGTAGCTTACAAGCTCGCCGTATTGCCAATCGTTTTCGCGGATGACCTGACCCTTTGCATCAAAAAAGTCCTCGGTTATAAACGTGGGGTCTGCGGTGGAATAACGCTTTTTTGATACCAATGTTCCGTTTTCGTAATATGAAATGCTTCTTACGGAGTCGTCGGATTTATAATACTCGGTTTCCGTTTTGATATTGCCGTTATCGTCGTATTCTATACAGGCGTATACTGATGAGGAGATAGGCCTTTGTATAACACGGCCCTCGTCATCATACTTGTAGTCCTTAAGGGCCGCCAAATTACAGCCTGTGAGGCTTAATGCAAGAATGACTGTAAGAATAATAACTGTAAGCTTTTTCATTTAAGCCTCCGCTGTATTATTATATAAAATATATTTATATATAAAGTATACCACTTTTTTAAGGGTATGTCTATAAAGAAAAGCCTGTACTTATACAAGCACAGGCTTAAGTGTGTTTTTGTCTGTTATCAATCGGGATAGATAGGTGAGTGAGACCAATCAGATGAAAACTCAAAATGGGATATATCCATAGCTGTACCGTTTGCATCCAAAAGCCCCTCACTGTGAGAGTAGGTTGCCTCAAGAGAGCCGTCTGCATTATAGTAGTAAGACTTGTAATTTGTATTCTCTGTTTGGGATACTATTTTGCGTCCGTCAAAAAGGAAATATGTGGATACTGTTGAGTTATTACTGTTAAAGACGACTGTTTGATATATACGCTGCACCTCGTTATCGTAGCTGTATACGGTACTGGATGAAGCCTTGCCGCTTTCGTTGAATACATCCTCCTGCTTTATGATACCGGAGGATGTGTATGTTTTTATGGACTTAATTACACCCGGTGTATGGTATTCAGTGATTACGTAGTATGCTTCCCCGAATCTGTATACGTCTTCCCTTATACAGTCGTTATTCTCGTTGTATTCATAGTAAATACTTTCCCATTCATCGTTGTTTTCGTCGCGGCGGGAGATAAGCACTATATTGCCGTGTTCGTCGTATTCCTTGTCCTCACTGCCGTTAAACGTGCCGTCCACGTAGTAAACAATACGTATTTCTTCTTCCTTGCTGTTGTAATAGCGCTCGGAGCCTACGGTGCCGTTGTCGTCATAATCCTGTATAAATGATTTTATTCCGTTTTCGTAATGTATTGCCTGCTCCTTTACGTTATCGGAATTGGTGTATACGGTTTCAAGTGCTTTATTACCGCTTGCATCGTATTCGATAGTCATATAGCTGGATTGGGAATAGGGTCTGCGTGTAACTCTGCCCTCCTCATCGTATTCGTAGCCAGCAGGGGCAAAAAGACAGCCTGTAAGGCTTAATGCAAGAATGATTACAAGCAAAAGTGAAATGATTTTTTTCATTATGATATGCCTTTCGTATAATTAAGGTATATGCAAATAAGAGCCTATAAATATAATACAGGCTCTTTTCTTGCTGTTATCGTACGGATTTTATTTCTTCAAGGGGCACGTTGTCGCAGGGGGCGCCGTTTTTAAGCATTGCAGTTTCCTCAAAGGCGGGAGCAACCCATTCTATGCCGTTTTTGATAACCTGCTGAACCTCCTTCTGATAGTAAATAGGGAAGGTTTCGTGGCCCGGGGAGAAATAGAATATTTTTCCCGCACCTCTTGTGTAGGTAATACCGCTTCTGAAAACGTTTCCGCCCTCATACCAGCTGATAAAAATAATATCATCGGGCTTGGGAATATTGAAATGCTCACCGTACATTTCTGTATGGGGGATAAGGAACTGGTCAGGAAGGCCCTTTGCAATGGGGTGTGTGGGATTTACGTTCCATACTCTTTCCTTTTCCGCAGCCTCTCTCCAGCGGAGGTATGATGTGTGTGTGCCGCAGAGCTTGTTGAATATCTTTGATGCGTGTGCGGAATGGAGAAGCACAATGCCCATGCCGTTAAGCACTCTTTCATATATACGCTCTACGTATTCATCCTTGACCTCTGCATGGCTTACGTGTGCCCAATATACAAGAACGTCTGTATCATCCAAAAGCTCCTGAGTAAAGCCCTGCTCCTCGTCGTAAAGAGAAACGTGCCTTACCTCGCTGACGCCTTCCATATTCTTTATAAAGCTCTTAAGGGCGCCGCCTATTGTATCGGGGTAAACCCTCTGCACAGCCTCATCTCTGCGTTCGTGAGTACCCTCGTTCCAGATTGTAACCTTGATTTTTTTCATAATATTACCTCATGAAAGCTTTGCAATGCCTTCGTTGATTCTGCGGAGTGTTTCTTCCTTACCTAAAATATATGCTATTTCAATAGCGCCGCCGGGGGTGGATTGCTTACCCGAAAGAGCGGTGCGCATAGGCCAGAAAATTATTCCGTTTTTAACACCCATTTCCTCAATAAGCTTAAATACGTTCTCGTGGATAGCCTCTTCTGTCCAGCTTTCCATAGCCTCAAGCACAGGGTAAAGCCTCTTTAATGCGTCAAGAGAATTTTCAAGGTTTGTCTTCATCTTTTTGTGCTCATACATTGAAACGTCGTATTCAAGTGTGTTTTCAAGGAAATCCACAAGCTCGTCTATTTCGTTTATTGTGCTTACTCTTGTCTGAAGGAGTGATGAAAGACGCTCAAGATTAAGATTTCTTGTAAGACACTTTTCATAACGGGGAAGAGCAAGCTCGTGGAATTTTTCAGGTGAAAGAGCCTTTATGTATTCACCGTTCATCCAACGGAGCTTTGTAACGTCGAAAACTGCGGGAGAGTTGTTTATGCCCTCAGGTGAGAATGCCTTTATAAGGTCATCAAGAGAATATATTTCTTTTTCTCCGCCCTCGCTCCAGCCTAAAAGTGCAACGAAGTTAATTATTGCCTCGGGTAAGAATCCCTTTTCGTAGAAATCCTCAAAAGAAGCATCGCCGTCTCTCTTTGAAAGCTTTCCGCCGCCCTCCTTCATAATAAGGGGGAGGTGTATGTATTGGGGACGGTCCCAGCCGAATGAATCATAAAGTAAATTGTATTTGGGTGTGGATGAAAGATACTCACAGCCTCTTACAATGTGGGTGATGTTCATTAAGTGGTCGTCTATAACGTTTGCAAAGTTGTATGTGGGAAGCCCGTCGGATTTTATAAGAATCTGGTCCTCAAGGGTTGCGTGATCCACGTTTATTTCGCCGTAAACAAGGTCTGTGTATGTGGATGTGCCTTCCTTGGGCATACGCTGACGTATAACGTAGCTTTCTCCGTTGTCAAGACGTCTTTGTACCTCTTCCTTGGGAAGGTCGCGGCAGGCGCCGTCGTATGAGCAAACCTCACCTGCCTCCTGTGCCTTGGCATGGATTTCCTCAAGCCTTTCCTTTGAACAGAAGCAGTAGTATGCGCCGCCAAGCTCTACAAGCTGCTTTGCGTATTCAAGGTAGATTCCTTTTCTCTGACTCTGTATGTATGGGCCGTAGCCGCCGTCCTTATCGGGACCCTCGTCGTAATCAAGTCCGCACATGGCAAGTGTTTTGTATATTACGTCAACAGCGCCCTCAACAAATCTTGCCTGGTCTGTATCCTCTATTCTCAACACGAACTGACCGCCGTAGTGGCGGGCAATAAGATATTCGTAAAGAGCAGTACGAAGATTACCTATATGCATATAGCCCGTGGGGCTTGGCGCAAAGCGGGTTCTTACTGTCATTTTAGATTTTCCTCCGTTATTTTGTACGGTATTTGCTTATTGCTTTTGTCATATCATCCTCAAGTCCAACTACTGTAATGGTCTTGGGAAGGTCTGCACCGAATGCTGCAGAAGCCTCGAAACCGCCGAAGCCGAGGTAAAGGGGCAGACAGAATTCATCAATGTAATTTTCATCCTCGTTAAGCACAAGGTACTCCTTGTTGAGAGTGAGTGTACCCAACTTACCTGTGAAGGGGAGAGTTGCTGCAGCGCAGTATGCCATTTTGCCGTGAGCATAAACGTCAAGGTCCTCGCCGTAATTTTCAACCATGTAATTTACAAGTGAAACGTAGTCAGCGCACTGCATAGCAGTATCCGTAAGGTTGAATGCAGGGAAATGTCTTCCGTAGGAAACGAATCTGCCTGTACGTACGTAGGGGTGATTCATTTCGCCTGTAAGGAAAACGTCTGCCGCAAGAACAGCCTTGCCCTCATTAAGCTCGTGGATAAGCCATTCGGAATGCTTTATAAGCTCTGCCTTGCCCTTTGAGGAAATGAAAAGTGCGCCGCCCTTGGGTGTAACGCCGTTCTTTGTAAAGAGAACAACGGGAATACATCCCTTTTCGGGAGTGAAGAGATAGAACTTATTGGCGTGGATGCCGTCTGAAAGGTCCTTCTCATACATATTGTAGAGCCAATTTGTATGATTAATAAATTTGCTTGTCTTGTATACGCCTGTAACTCTTCTTAATTCATCAACAAGTGTAGCATCCTTGTTTTCGATTCTTGAAGCATATTCCTTTCTCTTAAGGCCCTTTATCATTTCAAAGACCTCGCCATCCTTTATTTTGGCATCGGGATTTACGTTGTCAGGGAAGAGGCGGAGAACGTTTCTGTCCCCAAAATCGTATTCAACCTCGCCTTCAAAGGGCTTGCCGAATATACGGCGTGAGAAGAAATCAGCAACTGCCACGCGGCTTGCCTTGTTGTAGTTGTGCTCAAAATCATCACGGAACATCTCAAGGTTGTCCCCTGCACCGTAAAGGTCGTATATACCCTTAAGCATGGGGTATTCAACCTCGGGAGTATTTACTGTCCAGTCACCTGTGCAGTTTACCATAAGCATAGGACGGGGCGCTATTGCAGCGGCTATCTGCATATTGTTGTAATCAACCCTCATAAGAGGCCAGTTTTCGCAGAAGCATCCGCCCTGGAAAATGCTGGAGATCATATTTACAGGTGCGCACATGGTAATTCTTTCATCAAGTACGGATATCATATACGTCTGTGTACCGCCGCCTGAAGCGCCTGTACATGCAACGTAACGCTTGTCAACGTCTATGTTCTCAAATACGAAGTCCAGTATTCTCATAGAGTTGATAGTCTGGATAGGCGCAGAGCCTGTACCCCAAAGCTCCATTTCAAGGTCTGCAAAATTGTGTATCGTCTGGCAGGAATCAACGTAGCCTACCATATCGTAAAGTATGGCAATACAGCCTATACGTGCAAAGTTTACACAGCGCTGAACCATATCGATAGTGTGATCCTGGTGGATACGTCCGTTGGGCCAATGACCGTGGGGGTTGATTATAACGGGGAATGGACCCTTTTTATTCTTGGGGCGGAATATGTTACCTGTGCAGTAATATCCGGGCATAGATTGGATCATAAGCTTTTCAACTGTGAAATCGCCGCAATCCATAAGGTCGTAAACCTTAGGCTCAAGAGGGCATTTTTCAGTGTAGTCTGAAAGCCCGTTGATCATTTTCATAGTATTTTTTATATCTTCCTTTACTGCTTCCCATTCCTCAAGGGTGGAGTAAGCTGTGGGCTTGAATACGGTTTCCGTACCGCGCTCAGGCAGATTTACACGTGCGTCGTAGGGTGTTGTTATGTTGGGACGAAGTAAAAGCTTTAATTCCTTGATGTCATTACTGTTAAACATAATATTCAGCTTCCTTTCAAAATTATATAAATATAATATAAGGACATTTTATCACAGTTGTATTTTTTATTCAAGGAAAAGGAATATCTTTCTTAAAAATATAATAGCATAAGCTAAAAAATACGGGCAGAGCCTGATAGCTCTGCCCGTACAGTCTGCCGGGAACTATTTCTTTGTTTGCTTATAAATCTGATTTGAGTATACCGCTCCTGCGGCAACTAAAATTCCCTGCACAAAGGAGGTAAGGGCGAATGCCCACCAGTTTGTAACGCTTTCATAGGCAAGCTGCCATACGGCAACGCCGATACAGCCTATAACTCCCAGAATAATGGGAATCCATTTGCTGTTAATGCGCTCTGTGCGCTTAATTGCTGCGCCTATAAGCATAATTACAGGTATTAGAAATAAAAATTCTGCTTTGATATAGCTTTGGTAATCCATAAGTTTCTCCTTTCTCTTTAAGTCGGAATAATATCCATAGGGTCTATATAGCCTGTGGTAAAAAGGGAGGCAGGTGCCTTTGCCACGTATTGAGGCTTCGTTGTAATTCTGTACCTGCCGTTTATAAGCTTGCCGTCGTAAATGTAAAACGTACCTGTTTTTGAGGCGGCTTGCTTTTTTGCCGTTGAGGAGGAATACAGCGGCGCTTTGTTAAGTCTTATTTTCTGTCCGCGTACGTATACAGGCGGTGAAACGCTTTCCTCGGCGGGAGATTCACTTAATTCAACGTCCTCTGTATTACACCATCCGTAAACGTTGGAGGTGCCTGTCTTGATGGCTATTAAGTGGTAGGGGTGAAGAGCATTAGAGGCAATATGCGTAATTGTAGCCTCTCCGGGTGTTGCCTTGTAGTATTTGTTTGATACCGATGAGGAGTAATGCTTGTTGCCCGAAAAATAAACCGTATCTCCTACCCTTAATTGCCTTTTTTCCTCAGGTGGGACGTATTCTATACCGAAATGGGTGCATATTGCCCTTGCCATAGCGTTAGCTATAAGCTCTGTGGAATCGATTATCCAAAGTGCGATATTAGGGTCGTCGTGAAAATCAATTTCCACGTATGCGGCCCGGGGCGTGGAATTAAGCTCTATTAAGGAGGACCTCCTTTTTACACCCCTTCTTACACCGGAAAGGGTGATTTTGCAAAGCTCATCAAGTAAGGCCTCTGCCATAGGAATTTCGTTATCATCCTTTATAAAAACCTCTGTTCCCACACCTCCTCCTGCGTTTGTATGAATGGGGAGATGGAGGTCTGCGCCCCAAAGGTTGCTTTCCTCGCATCTCTTACTCATATCAAAATTTCTTTCTCCTATTTTCGTTTCAAAGGCGCATCTTTTAAGAGCCTCTGAAAGAGCCTTTGCTATTTTCTCGCATTGCTCTGCCTCGTTTGTACCCCCTGTTGCATAGCGGTTTGCCTGTTGATTAGAGGGTGAAATATATATCTTTACAGTCTTCACGTTAAATTTTACTTCCCTTCTTTATAGAATTTTACTTGCAAGTGCATCTATTATAAGAGCAACCAATGCACCGATAACACCGAAAATCACCTTGTCCCATAGCCCGGCAGGCCTCATTTCCAGTTTTGAAATCCTGTCGCCGTAGCTTTTGCTGTCTGCGGCAAGGCGCTCAAGTATGCCTGTAAGGGTAGCATTGGAAAGCTCGATAGAACGAAGCACGTCGTGCATGGCGTCCAGCCTCTCGGAATGCTCCGAAAGCTTTTCGTCTACGGCCTTGTGAATGCTAAGACAGTATTTTTCGTTGTAATCCATTGTATTCTCCTTATTTTACCTCGCCACGCATAACAGCCTGTAAATACTTGTCGTAGGTTTTGTATTTGGTGAGCAGGCTTGCATCTGCAGTGGTGATATAGGTGTGCTTGAAGGGGAAGTTTTTGAAATCGTAGTAGTTGTCGTAAAGAATATTCCATTGGTATTCGCTTAGCCTTGGCACAATTGAGGAGGGCGCCTGAGGAGAAAGGGATACGTTTGTATCTATCTTGAAAATATCCCACAGCTTTACACCGCTGGGCAGAATTACGTTCTCTGCCCAGGATAAAAACGCCTTGCTGTCGCCGTAAACGTTTTTGAGCTGTCTGTATATCTGCACGTCGCTGTATCCTTTTTTCACAAGAGAATCTATGTATTTCGTGGCGCTTGCAGGAGAAAAATCGTCATCGGAGGATGAAGAGGAGGATGCGCCTTGATTTTTGCTCTCCTCCTTAAGTGCAAGCTCCCTTTGCTTAATCTCCTTTTCAAGTGCGAATTCTCTTTCCCATTGTGCGTTTTCTATGGCGTTTTGTGCCTTCTCCTCCTCAAGCCTTATATCGTTATAGTATCTTTCGTAGTTATCCTCATCAAGAAGCCTTAACTGTGCAAGCTTGTCAAGATAGGAATCTATCTGGGAGGAGTATCTCTCATATGCGTTATCGTAAAGGTCTGCCGTAATATCCTTAAGGGAGGTAAGCCCGTCGTTATATTTCTGCTGACCGGCAGTAACAGCGTAGGAGTTTGCATATCCGCCTGTAAGGGCAGAGGCAGAGGATACAGTATCTCTCATAGCCCTTTGTGCGTTTTTTAAGTAGGATGATTTATACTGCTCATAAACAGGGTCCGAATTTATGTTGTAGCTGAACTCCTTGTTGTTAAGCACCTTTTCTATAATGGAATCTATTTCGCTTTGCCATGGGGAAACGTATTTTTCATCCTTTTTTGTTTTGTTGGTTGTGCTCATTTGTAGCATCCTTTCTGTATATTAATCATACTCTTACCCCGAAAACGTATTTTACCGTGCTTGAGGATGAGTTGGTTGTACCTCTTACAAGTGTGCTTCCTGATATCTTATAGCCGCAGTAAGAGGCCTCGTCGGCTACAAGATGGGTTTCACTTGCGCCGATGCTTACGGGTATTATTCCTGTACACAGTGAAACGTTGCTCCCCAGCTTTACGGTAACAAGCAGGAAATCGTAATTCGAGGGATTTGCCGTAAGTGCAATCGGCGTTGTGGCAGAGCCCGAAAATATAAGGTCCATTGTAGGCGGAAGTCTTCCGTTAAGCTTTGTACACGTAAGCTCCCCGCTGCTTGTTTTTGAGGAGGCTATCTCACCGGTGCTTATTTTGGTTGATGAAACCTCGCCGCAGTGAAGGGGAAGGGTGCTTTTCACGGTTACTCCCTGGGTAGTGCCCTCGCATCCCAAGCCTATGGTATCGTAAAGCACGGAAAAGCCCTGGGCAGAGGATATTCCTCCAAAGGATATTCTGTTTGAGCCTATGTTCATAGGTACGGAAACAGTAGGCGCGGTTTTGCTTTGAGTTACGGTGTTGAATTTATCCGTAACAGTACACTCTACCGTGTACATAGACGTAACGGAGGCGCTTTGTATTATGGTGCCGCTTATTGAACCGTTTGCGGCAGTAATCGTCTTTGCACTGCCTTTGTTAACGGAAACGGTACAGGAGGCAGTATTTGCCCCCTTAACGGTGGAATATCCGCCTGTAACAGTTATTTTTATATATGCCCCCATGTTGTTAAGGGTTCCGTCGCTGTTGCATCTGCTGACGGTAAATGAAGAAAGGTATGGGGCGGAATAAGGCTCCACGGTTATCGCCTTTGTTGCTGTGGCTGTGATTCCTCTTGTGTCCGTAACGGTTGTGGTAATGCTTACAGTACCGGATGCCGTAATGGGCTGGGAAGTAAACGAGCTTCCCTGATATCCTACGGAGCATATATTGGTATTGTACGTTGTGATGCCCGCCCCGTACTGTGATGATGCCGATACGCTTACGTTTACCCTGGAATGTCCCTGTACGTACAGCCCGTTAAGGGTGTTATTTGCCGTAACGCTTAACGATGCGCTTGGGGTGTATGAGGGAACCTTAAGGAAGAAATATTTGGTGGATGTGCCTATTTTGGATGTTCCGGAATATGTGTGTATGTCCACACGCCCTCTTGCTGACAGTGAAGAGGGTATAGCGTTAAGCCATTCCGTAGGCACAACAAAGGGAGAGGTAGCCTTGTTTTTTTCCTCTGTCTGCGTAAGTGATGTTATTGCCGAGCTTTTTGTCTGAAACAAAAACTGCTTTTTATGTGTGAAATCACTGCTCTTTGATGAAAAATAAGCGGTTAAAGCGTTAGCTCCGTTTACAACCATAGGTGAAGAGGAGGATGTGGCAGGTGAAACAGAGGTTATAGTGGAGGCTCTTGATATCGTATCAAGGGAAACCGTCTGACTTGCCGTACATCTTCCGGGTGTACCGCTTCCCGAGGCTTCAAGTATCGCAGAAATGGTTACTGCCTTTGTACCGTCTGTGTTGTGAGAAACCGTAATACCCGATATGGTGGCTATAATGCATTTTCCAGAGGAATAGGCTACGCTTACCGTTTTGGGCGTGGATACCTCGGAATCAACTGATATAAGGCAATTCGTTGCAGTAAACGTCTTACTTGTATCTGTTGACGTAATATATGCCGTTGCCGATACTGTGGAGGAGTTTGCGCTTTCGTTTTTTACGGCGCTCCAGGATATGTAGAATGAAAAAATACCGCTGTTTTGCTGTACCGTACCGTTAATAATGTTTTCAGCCATTTGTTACTCCTTTCCTTGGTTAACCGCTTACGGCAAAGGATATACTGCCGTTTGCCTCGGGTATAAATTTCATATTGCCAAAACGGACTCTTTCAATACTGCTTATTTCCAGTCCGTTTGCAGAAAAATAAGCGATAACTATGGGCTCGTTGTTGTCGTCCTCACCGCAGGTGATGGCTATCATATCCTTTTTAAGGTAAAGCTTGAAGGGGCTGTCGCTTTGCCCTATAACAAGCCCATCTGCAGTAAAGCTGTAGGAGGTCTGGAGCTTTGCAAGGTATTGCCCGAGAGTTGCGTTGCTGTCATCCGTTATAATGTTCTCGCATTTGCTTACGAGAATATTTATTCCGTTTGCAAGCTGCTCTATGGAGGAGAGAGTTTCAAGGGTATACGAATCGAACTCGCTTCGCGCAATAAAATCCCTGCTTACAATAGACCTTATACCCTCCTCGCTTTCGTAAAGCTTTTTCGAAAGCTCCTCCTTGGTTTCACTTGCCGAGGTAATAATTTTGTCGGCAAGGGCCTCTCTTTCTCTGTCTGCTGCAGCCTTGAAGCTTATAAGGGATGCCTTTTGTGACGACACCGCCGCCTCGATATCCTTCGGTGATGCGGCAGAGCTTATTTTTTTGGATAGCTCAGGCGTAAGGTTCTCCGTATCTATGTTTCTGAGCATATGGGATATCTTATCGTTAAGCTCGTAAAGATATTGCAGTATTTTTCTTTGCTGCGCCTTGCTTTCCAAATCTTCCTCGGTTATGCTGGGTACTGAAATACCCGTAATGCTTGATATCATTGCATTCCCCCCAATTCCAGCGTTTTACACATGGTGTGCAGCCTTATTTCTCCCGTACCCTCAAGCTTAATTGCAAAATGGTCGCATCTGTGGGGGGCAAGGCGTATATCAAATGATTTTTTTGCTTCTGTTACCCGGGCAGAGAACACCTCCCTGAATACAGGTGATGAGTCGTAGGATATACTTACCTTTAGCGTTGAGTCCTTCAATGCGGACATTCGTACGGTTAAGGCGGAAAGATATTTTTTGTTTGGCATATACATACCCAACGGACCTGTTATTGCGCACCATTCTATGCTATCCTCCGGGGTACCTGCGGTGTGAACAAAGGGTGAAAGGCTGCTTTCACCTGTAACGCTTATAAGGCTGCCCTCGTTATCAACGTAGCACAGGGCGCCTCGAATATATACAAAGTCCTTAGCGTGTGTTTCATCCTCCAGCATCCATATATTTTTAGATGCATCATACACAAATAAACGGTACACCCCGTTTTCGTCAGCCATTGAAATATAGTATTTCGTACCCACACTGCCTGCGCAGGCGTCGTGATATTTCACAGAATCTATATCTGCGGAAACACAGTAAGGTACGCCTCCGTCGTATGCCATTACACCCCATCTTGATTTGTAAAACAGCGTTTCGTTTACCTCGGCAATGCTTTTGTGGCAGCCCTTTTGCACTCCACGGGCGTTTATTGTGGATACCTCAAAGTTAGAGGGCTTTGTACCGTAAATCTTTATAATAAGCCCCTCCTTGAAAAAGATTACAGAGGATAAATGGCTTGTAGCCCCTGTGAAGCTGTCAGAGTCGCCTATGGTTACGGCATAGCTATCGGAAGCAAGTCCCTCAAAGCAGTTCCAGTTAAACGGGTCTGCAAGCTTTGACGCATATATTTCGTGGTTGTCGCTTGAGCATCCCCATACTCTGTTGTGAAGCTGAGTAACGTAATCCATATCGGGTACTGTCCTTTTGATTACAAGCCCTCCGTCTTGCTGGGAAACACTGTCTATAATTCCGGGTACGATTATGTAGCCTGTACCAACAGAGGAGATTACGTTTGCGGAGTTCATAGAGGGTATTACGCTTGATTCTATGGTTACGCCGTCGTTTACTCTGAAGCCTGCATCTATACCTGTGGCTGATATTTTGACGTAGGTTGATATAATGCCGCTCCAGGAAAGCGATTGGCTTGAATAGATGTTTAAGGTATGAGGGAGAGACGACGTATTTATCCAAAGAGCCCCGTCAGCAGGTGCCTCGGGGGGAACGTCTGATATGAAGGGTGTGTTATACGGTGTTCCTTCGTAATCTGTAAGGGTATAGGTTACGGTGCTTGATGCGCTATACGTATTTTCCAGGGAGCCGAAAGCATCTGTTGCGGTGTTGTAGTATTTCTTATCGGGAAATATAAGCACGTACGCACCCATTGCCACAAGCTGCTTTTCGCCCGGAGAAACATCCCCCTTTTTTACACCGTTAAACGTAAAGCTTGTGTTTTGTACCGTGCAAAGCCCGTTGTTGAAAATCATTCCGCTAAAGCCGTCAAGGCTTGTAAAGGTGCTTCTTTTTCCTCTTGTGGATAAAATCGGATGATGCTCACTGCTTAAATTTTTTGTATGGCAAAACCCGTTTTCAGGTACGTTCTGGGAATTGTTGTATCCCGAAAACTTTGTTATGTATTCCTTTGAACGGGGTATTACCTTCATTAATCTTAGCCTCATTTTTTATCACTCTCCCACCTTACATCGAAACGTGCACAGAACGGCTTTTTTGCTTTCCGTTTCTGGATACGTATGCGCAAAAATCGTTGTATACAGACATAAAGGCAAGTATGTCGTTGTTATAACGCTGTGTTTCGCCGTTAAAAAGGTCTGTCTGCATTATGAGATACAAAATGTACATTTCATCAAATGGGTGCGGTACAAGAAGAGGTGTGTCGGGGCTTGCGGAAGCCTCGTATCCGCTGAAATCCTTATCAAAAATACCAAAGGGGATAAGCAGCTCCCTGGCAATCCTCATATCCAATCCCGAGAGCCATCTGACCTTATCCTCGTATGTATATGAGCAGGGATATCTTGAATCAAAGGTGTCTGTTGCCTGTTTTATTGTCATAACGGCTCCTTTCTGACATTATGAATTCTTTTTTTTGTAATCGGACTGTGTTTCTTCAATAAGAAAGGCAGTCATTTCGTCCTGTCTGAGAGAACGCTCGATAACCTTTGCTACGTTTTTAGGCACGTCTACCCATACACCTCTTGAGATGTAATAGGTTTTGTTGTTAACGCCTACAAAAAGAGGCTCCTTGTTTTCGTTGCTGTCCTTCATAAGCTTGATTCTTACTGTGTCGTTATTGATTTTATTCATTGTAGTATTCCTTTCTTTACGTGAGGTTGTGCTACACCCGTCTTAAATAAGGCGGGTGTAGCGGATAACTGCTTTTAGTTGGCCTGTGCCTCGTGTGAGAAGCTGCAGCCGCTTTCAATTCTTATCATATATTCCTCTGCAAGGCGCTTTGCAACGTGTGTTGCCTTCCAGCCTACGGAGCTTCTCTGATTAAGGGGGTCCTGACCGGAGCCGAGGGGCTTAATGATGTGCTGTAAGCCGCCGCCTGCAAGAGATGTTGTTGCATAGGCGCTTGCGCCGAGAACCATTGTGCAGAAAACGGCGCAGCCGTCCTTACCGCCCTCTGCAGTGCGGATAATTGTACCAACCTCTCCGCTTGAAACAGGCTCCATAAGGGAAAGCTTTGTTGTTACACCTGACTGGTCCGGGGTACATCCTGTGATGTGTGTTTTAACACCGTTTACCCAGATGGGAATAGCGCCGTCGTTCTGGATTTTAGTGTTAATCTCGTTTGCCTGCTCATCGGTAAGGCTTTCGCTTACGTCGATGGAGTTAGTGGATGATTCAATCTTGGTGTTAAGAGTAAAGTGGGGAATACCTTCGATAATATCACCGGGAGCAAAAATCTTTGCCTCTGTGGATTCAACGAATCTTACGTTGCCTATTTTACCTATTTCACCGTTGTAAATATTTTCAGGGTTTGCATACTGATTGTAGCTTACCCAATCCTTATCTGTCATAAGGTCGTATGCTACGTAGGGATGAATAATTGCAACGTAGCTTCCGTCTATGGGGGAGGCGTTCTGCATCTTAAGCTTTGCGGCAGCCTTCATAATAAGCGCAGGTGTAATTTTGTGGTCGGCGGTAAGCTCCTCTCTGTCCTGTGCGGGAACAGAATCCTTTTCGGCGTAAAGCACGTTTGTACCGCCTACTACAACGTCCCTTGTAAGAGTGTCAAGTGTTTTACCTGCCTGCGCGCCAAGGAGCTTTGTTACCTGAGATACAACGGGGTCGATAGCCGTTTCCTCAATCATGTCTGTAAGCTGTACCCAATCACCGTACTGTGCCACAGTTGCTGTAAGGCTTGCGGCTGTAATGGATGTGCCTGCAGGTGTAGTGCCCTCTGTGATTGCAGACGTATTCTTTCTCAAGGGAGTAAAGCGTCTGAATTCTACCGTTTTACCGTTGCCTGTGGGAATAGGATACTTGTCTGCAAACTGGTTGTATACAAGGTTGGGCTCTGCGTTGTCCAAAAGTCTTTTTTCGTAATAGGTCTTCATTTCTGCTGAAAGGCCTATGCTGTCTGTTGTGTTAGCTACTGCAGGCTCTGCGTCTGCAAAAAGCTGAATGTCAAATTTGTTTTTCTTCATTTTATTTTTCCTTTCGTTTTTTACGTATTCGGACCACTCCGTCAGGCGGCAACGGATATTACGCCCTTTGTTATCCCTCGTCTTTGCGATGTGTCATTTGTCCGCTTACACGTGTATATTACCTTAACGGATATGCGTAAATTACCCCAGTAATTGTGTGAAACCGCCCTGTTTGCGGGGCAGGAGTGTCCCTCCGGGGAGTCTTAAGATTACCAACGTAAAATATGGATAAAATACATAAATGAGTGTTGACAAAATATGGGGTTAATGATATACTTGTCAAAGTAAGACAAAGTCAAAAACAAAGCTTTCTTCAACAGGAGGAAAAGATGCAATACAAGGATTATTATAAAATTTTAGGTGTGGAAAAGAATGCGGATACTGCCGCCATAAAAAAGGCGTACAGAGCTCTTGCAAAGAAATATCACCCCGATTCAAATAAATCTCCCGAGGCAGAGGAAAAGTTCAAGGATATATCCGAGGCGTACGAGGTACTCAAGGATGAGGAGAAAAGGCGTAAGTACGATACCTTCGGTGAAAGCTACGGTATGCACTCGGGAATGAATTTCGACCCTTCACAATACGGCTTTTCATCTGCCTATACGGGAACGGGCGGCGGCTTTTCGGATTTTTTTGAAATGTTCTTTGGCGGAAGCGGTGGAATAGATATGGATTCTATATTTTCAGGTGCTTCCCAAAGAGGAGGATATTCCGCAAGGCACATGGGCGGCTGCTCGGGAGGGTGTTCATCCTGCGCAGGTACTACCCAAATTGCCGTGTCTGTTACAGAGGCATACAATTCAACCGAAAGAATGCTTTCATTTACAGACGGTAACGGTAAGGCAAAGCAAATAAAGCTTAAAATACCTGCCGGTATTGCAGACGGTGAAAAATTAAGGGTAAGGCTTGATACAGGCTACGTAGAGGTTAAGGTAAGGGTTGAGGATGATAAGAATTATTCCTTAACAGGTCTGGATATAACCTCCCCCCTTGAAATAACAGATACCCAGGCGGTATTGGGATGTAAGAAAAACGTACGTCTTATAGACGGTACTGCTGTTACCGTAAGCATAAAGCCCGGTGCTCAAAGCGGGCAAAAGCTGAAGATACCGGGTAAGGGCTTTAAGGACAGAAAGGGCAGAGTTGGTGATTTTTATGTAAAAATAAGCATAAATATTCCTCGAAAATTAAGTGAAAAGGAAATAACGCTGTATAAAGAATTGGCACAGCTTCGTTCTATGTAAGTATGAAAGGAGAAAAAAATGAATACGGATAAAATGACACAAAAGGCCCTTGAGGCTATAAGCACAGCCCAATCCAAGGCGCTGGAATATTCAATACAGGAAATAGATGTAGAGGAGCTTGTATTAGCTCTTATAAGTGATAACGAGGGTACGGTAGGCGCGGTTTTAAGGTCTATGGGTGTAGAGCTCAAGGAATACGAAAGGCTTTTGGAATCCGCCCTTGCATCAAAGCCAAAGGTAAGCGGCTCCTCTGCGCAGCCTTACGCATCCCGCAGACTTGCATGGGTGCTGGACAGAAGCGAAGGGATAATGCGTGAGTTCAAGGATGAATACGTTTCCACCGAGCATATTTATCTGGCAGTAATAGAGGAGGGCAAAGGTACAAGCGGTGAGCTTTTGAAGCGCTTTGCCATAACAAAGGAGGGCTTTTTAACCAAGCTTTCAGAGGTACGCAGAAATCAGAGGGTAACCTCACAAAACCCCGAGGATACCTATAACGTTCTTGAAAAATTCGGCAGAGAGCTTGTGGCCCAGGCAAGAAAAAACAAGCTTGACCCCGTAATAGGCAGAGACGAGGAAATAAGGCGTATGATAAGAATACTTTCACGCCGTACAAAGAATAACCCCGTTCTCATAGGTGAGCCCGGTGTAGGCAAAACCGCCGTTGTAGAGGGCCTTGCACAAAGGATACTTAAAGGGGACGTTCCCGAGGGTCTAAAGGATAAGAAAATATTCGCTCTGGATATGGGCTCCCTTATAGCCGGGGCAAAATACAGAGGTCAGTTTGAGGAAAGGCTCAAAAGCGTGCTTGCCGAGGTTGAAAAATCAGACGGTGAAATAATTCTTTTCATTGATGAAATACACAACATAGTCGGCGCAGGCAGAACAGAGGGCTCCATGGACGCAGGAAACCTCTTAAAGCCTATGCTTGCAAGGGGCGAGCTTCACTGTATAGGCGCTACAACTCTTGATGAATACAGAAAGTATATAGAAAAGGATGCCGCCCTTGAAAGGCGCTTCCAGACAGTTCTTGTGGATCAGCCCTCTGTTGAGGATACGGTATCCATATTAAGAGGCCTTAAGGAGCGCCTTGAAATACACCACGGCGTAAGAATAAAGGATAGCGCCCTTATAAGCGCTGCCGAGCTTTCTGCAAGATATATTTCAGACAGGTTTTTACCCGATAAGGCAATAGACCTTATTGATGAGGCAGGTGCGATGCTCCGTATGGAAATAGACAGTATGCCCGCAGAGCTTGATGAAATCACGCGAAAAAAGCTTCAGCTTGAAATAGAAAGGGAGGCCCTCAAAAAGGAAAACGACGATGGCTCTGCTGCAAGGCTTAAGGCTATTGAGGAGCAGATAAATCAGCTTCAGCAGTCTGCAGATGCTATGACAGCCAAGTGGCAAAGCGAAAAGTCGGATATTACTCAAAGCAAAAAGCTCAAGGAGGAACTTGAAATCAGGCGCAAGGAAATGGAGGAGGCCCAGAGGCAGTACGACCTCAATAAGGTTGCGGAGTATAAATATTCTGTAATTCCTGCACTGGAAAAGAATATTGCAGAGCTTTCTCAAAAGCTTTCCCAGGATTCCTCACGCCTTTTAAGGGAGGAGGTTACCTCTGAGGAGGTTTCTCAGATCGTTTCCAGATGGACGGGCATCCCGGTACAGAAGCTCGTTCAGGGTGAAAGGGAAAAAATGCTTGCCCTTGAGGAAATAATGCATAAAAGGGTAGTAGGGCAGGATGAGGCGGTGTCATCTGTTACTAACGCAGTTATAAGGGCAAGGGCAGGTCTTAAGGACCCCAGGCGCCCCATAGGCTCGTTTATCTTCCTTGGCCCCACGGGCGTAGGCAAAACCGAGGTTGCAAAAACTCTTGCGGCAACGCTGTTTGATACCGAGGACAATATGGTCCGTATAGATATGTCCGAATATATGGAAAAGCACGCCGTTGCACGTCTTATAGGAGCCCCTCCCGGATACGTTGGCTTTGAGGAGGGCGGTCAGCTTACCGAGGCGGTAAGGCGCAGACCCTACTGCGTTGTGCTCTTCGATGAAATAGAAAAGGCGCATCCCGACGTGTTCAATATACTTTTACAGGTGCTTGACGACGGACGCCTCACGGATTCACAGGGAAGAGTGGTGGATTTCAAGAATACCGTTATAGTTATGACGTCGAATATAGGCGGCTCATATCTGAGTGAAAGCATAAGCGAGGGCGGTATTATAACCGATGAAATAAGAAATACGGTTACAGCAGAGCTTAAAAGGTATATGCGCCCCGAGTTTATAAACCGTGTGGATGATATAGTCCTTTTTGCGCCTCTGGGTAAGGAGGAACTTAAAAGCGTTACAAGAATTCAGTTTGAATATCTTAAGGAAAGGCTTGCGCAGATACGCGTCAGCGCAGAGCTTACGGAGGATGCGTGCAGGGTAATCGTTGATAAAGCCTACGACCCTGTGTACGGAGCAAGGCCCATAAAGAGATATATAGAAAGAATACTTGAAACAAGGCTTGGCAGAATGATAATTTCAGGAGAGATAAAGGAGGGTGATTCGATAATAATAGATACCCTTGATTCAGAGCTTGATATTAAAAAAAGCAACGCATAATGCGAGGGCCGTATCCCGTAAAAGGGGTACGGCCCTATTGCTTTAAGGTTGAAGCTACGTATTTAATAAATAATTTAATTGATTTAAGGTACCTGTAAATATATAAAAGTACCTCCTGAAGCCGGGAAAACGGCTTATTATGGCTAATATAGCATAAAAAATATCTAAATATACACGCATACACCCGAAAAGCAGGGAATAAAGGCTGTGAAAGATGAATGCTTTGCAAAAATATATTACATTTTTTATTGAAAAAACGGATTTATAATGTTATAATAACAGATAGTGATGTAATCTGCCCGTATTAGGTGTGATTTCATCTCTCAAAAAATATTATTTTCAAATAATAAATCTCATTGAATGGGGTAAAGCGGTTTGATCGAAGTAAAAAATTTAACCAAAATTTATGGTCAGCATCACGCAGTTGATGGCATAAGCTTTAAGGTAGAAGAGGGAGAAATATTAGGCTTCCTCGGCCCTAACGGCGCAGGTAAAACGACCACCATGAACATTCTTACCGGATACATTTCAGCAACCTCCGGTGAAGTACTTATCAACGGTATCGACGTATTGGATAGGCCTGAAGAGGCAAAGCGTAACATAGGTTACCTTCCCGAATTCCCGCCTCTTTACATGGATATGACAGTAAGCGAATATCTTGACTTTGTTTCAAAGATCAAAAATATCTCCGATGTAGAGCGTCATGAGGCTATTGAGGCAGTTATGGCTGTTACAAGAATCGAGGATATGAAGAACAGGCTTGTAGGCAACCTTTCAAAGGGCTACAAGCAGAGGGTTGGTCTTGCGCAGGCAATTCTCGGCACACCCAAGGTTCTTATTCTTGACGAGCCTACCGTAGGCCTGGATCCCAAGCAGATAATCGAAATCAGAAACCTTATTAAGAATCTTGGCAAGAAGCACACAGTTATTCTCAGCTCACATATTCTCTCTGAGGTAAGCGCAGTTTGCGACCGTGTTGTTATTATCAATAAGGGCAGCATAGTTGCAAGCGATACACCTGATAACCTTTCAAAGCAGCTTCAGGGCGCAAACAAGCTTCAGATAAGAGTTGCAGCCCCTGAAAAGCAGGCAATGCGTATTGTAAGAGATATTCCCGGCATTACAAACGTTCAGTATCAGGCAGAAAAGGAAAAAGGAACGTCTGATATTATCGTAGAATCCGCTGAGGATGTAGATATCAGAAAGATCGTATTTAACGGTATGGCAAAGGCAAATTGCCCCTTGCTTATAATGCGTCCCCTTGAGCTTTCACTTGAGGATATCTTCCTTAAGGTAACTCATCTGGATAAGGAGGTATAATAGTATATGCTCGCTGTATATGAAAAAGAATTAAAAGGATATTTCCGTTCACCTATAGGTGCAGTATTCATGGGCCTTTTCCTCATGGTATCTGCAGGTATTTTCATTTTCCTTTATCTTAAGGATGGTCTTGTTGCTTATTCCGCATACTTAAGCTACGTTAACATCGTTTTCATGATAACTATTCCGATTCTTACCATGAGAACGCTCTCCGAAGAGAAAAAGCTTAAAACAGACCAATTGCTGCTTACAAACCCCCTGAAGGTTTCCGATATCGTTATCGGTAAGTTCCTTGCAGCGGCAACTGTTTTCCTTGTAACTCTCGTTATACATTCTCTCAATGCTGTTATCGTGTCATTCTTCTCCGATAATATGGCATTTTCAGAGATTATTGTTTCATATCTCGGTCTTTTCCTTGTAGGCTGCAGCTTTATTGCCATAGGCGTTTTTGTTTCATCTCTTACTGAAAGCCAGGTTGTTTCTGCAATCATTACGTTTGCAGTATTGCTCTTCCTCTTTATCGTAAGCTGGATGCAGTCATCACTTCCCTCAAGCCCCCTTTCAGGTGTAATTTTTACACTTGTAGTTGCTGCTGCAATAGCAATATTCCTGTATGCAACAATGAAAAATGCCGTAGCAGCCGTTGTTACGTTTGCAGGCTTGGGCTTGATAATAGGCGTTATAGCCATAATCAACATAAATCTTTATGCCGGCTTGCTTAACAGCGTTGTAAACTGGTTCTCAGTTTTGGCTAAATTTGATGAATACATTACAGGTCTTGTAAGCCTTTCATCATTCGTTTATCTTTTGAGCTTTACAGCAGTATTTATTTATCTTACTGTTTACCAGCTTGAAAAGCGCCGTTGGGCATAATTCATGGAGGAATAAGTAATGAAGCTTAATATAAAAGAATCTCTCAGTGATAAAAAGTTTAGATACGGCGGAATTTCAACTCTGCTTGTAGCAGTATTGATAGTTGTTGTTATAGTTATCAACCTTGTTATAAGCTACGTTCCCTTAAGTGTCGATACAACAGCAAATAAATATTACACAATATCATCCAAAACACAGGGTGTATTGGATAAGCTTAAGGACACGGTACATATCTACGGTCTTTACGAGATTGGCTATGAAAATGCAGACGTTGTACGTTTGCTTGAAAGATATGATGAAGCAAGTGATAAAATCGAATACAAAACTGTTGACCCTGTTGTAAATCCTCAGTTCACCATTGATTTTATGGAGGATAAAAACAGCCCCGATACACGTGCTTACGCTACAAACGTTATCGTATCCTACGGAGACAGATTCAAGGTTCTCACAGAGGCCGAGGATCTTTACCGCCATACGTATGATGAAAGCGGTGAAATTGCAGCCTCTACACTTAACGTAGAACAGGCTGTAACAAATGCCATCGTTTCCGTTACTGCACAGAAAAACTATACTATAACAATGCTTTCAGGCCACGGTGAGATGCGTCTGCCCGAGGATTACGAGGATAAGCTTGAAAAGACATATTTCTATGACCTTGAATGGTGCGACCTTAAGAATGACGGCTTTATCCCTGCTGAAACAGATATCCTTATCGTAAACCAGCCCATGTATGACCTTATGGACGACGAAAAGGAAGAAATTATGAAGTATCTCCAGGGCTACGGCGATGCAATTTTCATTATGGGCCGAGCAACTGCTGATACACCCAACTTTGATGAGGTAATGAACTACTACGGAATCCGCCTTGGTAAAGAGGTTATCTATGAAGAGGATAGCTCAATGTGGTTCCAGGTTAAGAATGCGATAATGCCTGAATACAAGATTCACAGCGCAACTCTGGACGTATTTGCATCTGAGGAGCTTATGCTTGTTAACGCAAAGCCCATCAAAACAAATGCGGTTCTTAAAACAGGCGTTACAGTTACCGAGCTTTGCCATACGTCAGATAAGTCATGGGCATCACTTAAGTTTAAGGATGCTATGATGCAGAAGGAGGATGGCGATATAGACGGCCCCTTTGCTCCCATTGTAGGCATTACAGATTCAGGCTTCAGCATGTCAGACAGTACAGCCGTAGAAACAAGACTTTTCGTTGTTAACTGCGCACAGTTCCTTGTATCCGGTGACGTTGCTCTTAACATCTACTCTAACGACGATTTCTTCTTCAGCGCAATATCATGGGTATTGAACGAAGACAGCCTTATAACAATAGTACCTAAAACAAACGTTGTAGCTACACACACAATGTCTAACCTTGCACTGTACGTTGTTTCAGTAATAATCGGAATCGTTATACCTGTAGGCATACTTGCAACAGGACTTACAGTATACCTTAAGAGGAGACATCTGTAATGGGTAAAAAGAAAAAACTTATAGTTGTACTTATACTTGTTATTGCAATTCTTGCAGCAACAGCAATAGTTGTAAGTACCTTGTTTGATGAAGAAACTCAGTATGAAGAGTATATACTTCATAACTGCGCTATCTCTGCCGTCCACAGCATCGAGGTAAATCTGGAGGACGGTACAAAATATACTATGTTTGCAGATGATGAGAACTACCTCTCTTGGGAAATGCAGTACCCGGAGGGCGGTAAGGACGCTCAGTACAGCAGCGACAGTATGTTTAACGTAGCCTATGCCTGCGCATTGGTAAGATACGAAAGAAAAATCGGAATACCTACTCAAGAGGACCTTGTAAAATACGGCTTGGATACACCTCAGAGTGTTGTTACTCTTACAAAGGATAACGGCAACTCCATTACTTTTTATGTCGGAGATAAAACCGTATCAAACGGTACCTACTATTTTATGGTAGAGGATGATGAAAACGTTTATACAATAAACAACTCATCAGGTCAGTATCTTCTTCTTACTCCGGTACAGCACAGAAAGCTTTCTATTGCCGGCGTAAAGCTTGAGGACTTCCAGGAAATCAAATTCCAATTCCAGGGTAACGATCCCATAGAGATTCATAGAGATAACAGTACAGATTCTCTCTATAACCCCTTCCAGAACTACATTGTAGTTTCTCCCTATAAGGTTGGTATGCCCACAGACGGAACTGCATTCCTCGCATTCTACGATGATCTTCCCGTATTGTCATTCCAGAAGATTGTATGCGATAATCCTACGGAGGCTCAGCTTAAGGAATTCGGCCTTGACGATCCTTACCTTACGTACAGCATAGTTCCTATGGACAGCGAGAAGGACTCTGTTGACCTTGTAGTAGGTAAATACGCTGACGAATACAACTATGCAAGATACGTTTACGACCGTACTACAAACATCGTAGGCTCAATAAGTAATGATTATTTCAAGGTGTTTGACGTAAATCCCCTTAAGCTTACCACAACGCTTTTGTTCTCTGCATATTTGGATAAGCTTGAGTATGTTGAGTATACAATAGACGGAAGGGTAGATGTTATCCGCCATTTCAGACATTATAAAACATCTGAAAGTGCAGGAAGCGACGGACCTGAATTCGAATCAACGTATACCCTCAACAATATGGACGTTAACTCCGATCATGTATCTGCAATGTACATCATCACAAATAACTTCCATATAAAGGCAAGATATACAGGTGATGAAACAGGTTACAGTGCAGAATCTGCTTTGAAAATCAAGTTTACTCCCTTCGATAAGGAAAAGGAAGAGCGTGTTCTTGAATTCCGCGAGCTTAATGAAGACGGTAACTTCTACGTGACCCTTATAGATGGCGAGGCAGACTTCATAGTTTCCAAGGAGGACGTTGATCTTGTTATCCAGGGTATAGAGGATATCAAGAAAGGTGAAAAGCCCTCATACGTTATTAAGTAACATCAAACCGCACTTAAAAGGCTCTGATAAATTTATCAGAGCCTTTATTTTTTTTATATAAAACATCTTGTTTAATTTTGCGGTAAGTCCTATAATAGCTAATGTAACGGAGGTATAGCTGTGTTATATAAGAAAAATAATTCACGAAATCTCGATATGGAGCTTTTTAAGAATCCCACCTGTGAATACCGCGGAACGCCGTTTTGGGCGTGGAACGGCAGGCTTGACAGGGAAGACCTTTTATGGCAAATAGAACAATTCAAGGAAATGGGCTTTGGCGGATTTCATATGCATTCAAGGGTTGGTCTTGCCACTGAATATCTGAGCGATGAGTTTATGAGCATGGTAAAGGCCTGCTGTAATAAGGCGGAGGCTCTAAATATGCTTGCCTGGCTTTATGATGAGGATAAATGGCCCTCCGGTTCTGCAGGCGGAATTGTAACAAAAAATAAAAGCCTTCGTACGAAAAGCCTTGAGCTTTACCCCATAGACAAAAAATGGAATACCCCCGAGGATGAGGCTGCTCAAAAGGGTGTGCCGTATCTTTTGGGCTGCTATGACATAACCCTTGACAGTAATGGCTATATCGAAAATTACAGCCGCATAGGCTATGAGGATAGCGCAAGAGGTGATAAATGGTATGCCTATTGTGTAAGCGATCCTTTACCTTACTATTTTGCATATATTGATACAATGGATAGGGATGCGGTAGCGGAATTTATAAGAGTTACCCACGAGAGATATAAGGCGGTTGTAGGTGGAAAATTCAATAAATCCGTACCTGCTATATTTACGGACGAGCCTTGCGCAAACATATCTGAAAGCCTTTTTATTCCCACACCCGAATATAAGGACAGGATAAAATTAACCTGGACACGTTTTTTCGAGAAAAAATATACTCTTAAATACAAAGAAAGCTTTCTTGATTTTCTTCCCGAGCTTGTTTGGAACAAAAGGGACGGGTCCGATTCAAAAATAAAATACAGATATTTTGATTTTATAGCAGAGGAATTCTCCCGTAATTTCTCACAGCAGATAGGTGATTGGTGCCGTGAAAACGGGCTTATGATGACAGGCCATTACCTGCACGAGCCACGTCTTCATCATCAGGCAATATCCTGCGGAGAGGTAATGCGTAATTACGGCAAAATGGATATTCCCGGAATTGATATGCTCTGTGATGATAGGGAGCTTACCACGGCAAAGCAGGCCCAGTCTGCAGTGCATCAGTACGGTAAGGAGGGAATGCTTTCCGAGCTTTACGGCGTTACAAATTGGGACTTTGATTTCAGAGGACACAAAATGCAGGGAGATTGGCAGGCTGCGTTAGGCGTTACCGTAAGGGTGCCTCATCTTGCGTGGATGTCTATGAAGGGCGATGCGAAAAGGGACTATCCCGCATCAATAAGCTATCAGTCCCCCTGGTATAAGGAATATTCTTATATAGAAAACCATTTTTCACGCTTGAATACAGTGCTTACCCGTGGAAAGCCCATTGTAAAAATAGGCGTAATACATCCTATTGAAAGCTATTGGATTTCGGGAGGCCCCGTTTCACAGACCTCATCAGCGGTAGATGCAATACAGAATAATTTTGATAACGTTACAAAGTGGCTTCTTTACAATCATCTTGATTTTGATTTTATATGCGAATCAACCCTGCCCGAGCTTAAAAACGATGAAAGACCGTTGAGCATAGGTGAAATGAGGTATGATACAATAGTTGTACCCGGGTGCATCACATTAAGAGAAACCACTGTTGAGTATCTTGATTCATTCCGTAAAAACGGCGGTGAAGTAATATTTATGGGCGCCTGCCCCACTCATATTAACGGCGTCAGAGATAATGGGTGTGAGGATCTGTTCAATAAAAGCATTAGTATAAGCTTTAACAGCAGCGAGCTCCAATCGGCATTAGAGAGTGCAAGAACAGTACGGATATTAAATGCCCGCGGAAATAACGAAACAAACCTCATTTATAATTACAGACAGGATAATGATTGCAGATGGCTTTTTATAGCCTGTGCCGGTGATTTTGACGACAACCTGTCTAAAAGGCCAAAAAGGGATATTGTTCAAAGTGAGAGACTTACAATAACGGTAGAGGGTGAGTGTGTGCCAACGGAGTACGACACTCTTTTCGGGGATGTTAAGTATGTGGAATATACCCATAAAAACGGAAATACGGTTATAGAATATACGTTTACGCCGTGTAACAGCGTGCTTTTTAGGCTTTCGGATAAGGAGGAGATACAGGCGGATTCTGTAAACGCTCCGAAGCTTGTCAGGGAGTATTCAATAAAAAAGGCGGTGGATTACAGCTTAAGCGAGCCTAACGTACTGCTTTTAGACCAGGGAGAATACCGCTACGATAACGGTGAATGGCGCGAAAGTGAGGAGATACTTCGAATATCCCGGGGCTTTAGGTCTTATCTTAACTTTGAGGAGTATCCGCCACAGCCCTATGCCGTTAAGGATAAGCCAATAACTCATACCTTAAGCCTGCGCTTTGCAGTAAACAGTGAAATAGAGGTTGAGGGTACTCTTCTTGCCCTTGAGGATGCCGATATTGCAAAAATAACCTTTAACGGTATACAGGTACCTAACGAAATCAAGGGCTATTTTACGGATAAATCCATAATGACAGTTGCCCTTCCCCCTATAAAAAGAGGTGAAAACGTACTCGAAATCACATTCCCCTTCGGAGAGAAAACAAACGTAGAGTGGTGTTATATACTTGGGGATTTCGGTGTACGGCTTACAGGCTGTGAAAAAACAGTGGTAAAAAGGCAGGAAAAGCTTGGATTTGGAGATATCACTCCCCAAACGCTTCCTTTTTACAGTGCCAACGTAAATTACAGCTTTGACGTTAACCTTGAGGAGGACGGAATGCTGGAGATAGAGGCCTCCCATTACAGAGGTGCCCTTATTGCCGTTATGGTTGACGGTGCGCCCGAGGGCAGGATAGTTCTGCCACCATACAGACTTATGCTTGATGATGTAAAAAAGGGTAATCACAGGATAACCCTTACACTCTTTGGTAACCGCAACAATTCCTTTGGCGCCCTGCATCTTGTAAAGGAGGACGAGCGCTGGTACGGCCCGGGAACGTGGCGTACAGAGGGGGCTAATTGGTGCTATGAGTATAAAACCAAGCCTCTGGGAATAATTAAAAGCCCTGTAATAAGGATTTACAAGAAATAAAACAAAGCGGCAGAAAACTTTCTGCCGCTTTTTAGCTTTGAATTACTTATTTCATTGAAAAATATTCTTCCTTAAGGTCAAGATAATAGAAGTAATTTTCCTCTGTTACGTCGGGAGGGCATCTGTGGTCGCAGAAGGGGATATATCCACCTCTTTCAACAAGGGGTGCTATGGAATCCATATAACGCTTGATTTCATCCTTACCCTTTATCATCTGAAGCTTGTCGAAGCCGCCCATTATTCTTAAGTCCTTGCCGTATTCCTTGAGAAGCTCTGCAGGATGCGCACAGCCTGCAACCTCATAGGGGAAAAGGCAGTTAACACCGGATTCAAGGAAATAGGGGAGAATAGGCCTTACGTCGCCGTCGCAGTCGATATACCAAATATCAATTCCGTGCTTTTTAAGCTTTTCGTTGATTCTTTTGTATCTGGGGGCAACTATATCTCTGAAGAAATCTACGGAAACGATAGGTCCGTTTTTGAAGCAGATATCCTCCCAGCCGCTTGCAGCGTCAAACTGGATGTTGCCTAAAAGCTGATCCAGCTCATGCTCAACAAGCTGGCAGGACGTTTCCACCATATCCTCAACCATTTCCGGATAGTCGTAAATTGCATAACAAAGCCCCTCGAAGGTAAGGAGATCTCTTACGTAGCCTATCATAGACCCTGTGTGTACCGTAAGGGGATAGTCCCTGTCATTTGGGAATTGTTTTTTAAGAGCTTCTATATCAAGCGTTCTTGCAGGATGATTTACGTCAAACCTTTCTTTTTTAACTCTGTCCCAATCCTCGGGAGTATTTACTGTACTGCCGATATAGTGAGGTATAGAGCTGGCGCCGTTTTTGAACTTTTCACAGATAAGGCCATTGGCGTCTACGAATTTTACCTTGGCATCTGTTTCCTCAAGCACGGTATAGGGGAAAGGGGGATATGTCCATACAGGACCGCCTACTGTATCTAATTTATCAAATGCAAAAAGCTCGTTTGCCTGCCATTCGTATTCAATATTATTGTTACGGAGAACATCCCACTGTGTGTAGTTTTCCTCCCAATAACCGAATTCCATATTAAAGCATCTGTCTACGCTTTCATAGTGCATCTGTCTGCGAAAGCGCTCTCTGTCTGTCATAGTACCTTTCCATTTGTTTCGTATAGGCTGGATATCCATAAAAATCTCCTGAAAATATAGTGTGTTTATTATAAATGCTTAGGCAAAATATTACAAGGGCTTTTTACCGGCTGTATATTATCTTGCATCAGGCTTAAGTCCGTTGATGTGAAGCATCTTATCCACCTCACGCCTTGAATCTGTACGGGCCTTGGGAAGAGAGCCATTGTCATCCGTAACGTAGAATGAATCGTAAAGTCCGCCTATTTCAACTATGAATTCACCGGGCTCAACAATCTCCTCCATATTTCTGTCTATAATCCAGAGATGCTCGGGCCCTAATTCGAGAGTTACCCGCTTGGATTCACCTGCTTCAAGATTTACACGTTCAAAGCCCTTAAGCGCCTTTATGGGAGTGGTGGTTGATGATATAACGTCTGTAACAAAAAGCATTACAGTTTCACATCCGCTTCTTTTACCTGTGTTCTTTACTGTTACGCTTACTAAGGTTCTGCCGTATTTGCCTATTTTTTTGTTTGATACTGCTATATCGCTGTATTCAAAGGTTGTATAGGAAAGCCCGTGCCCGAAGGGGAAAAGGGGTGCCGTATCAAGAAAAACGTAATCTCTTCCGGGATGATTGGGGCGGCCGGGGTCGTGGTAGTACCCTCTTGCAGAGCGCTTGTAGTTATAGTAAATAGGCATCTGACCTACGTGCTTGGCAAATGAAACTGAAAGCTTGCCTGAGGGGTTAATATCACCGAAGAGTATTTCTGCGGCAACCATACCGCCCTCCTCGGCAGTTGTCCATGCTTCAAGAATTGCAGGTATTTTTTCTGCAATTTCCGGTATTGCCAGGGGCCTTGCATTTTCAAGAACAACTATTGTAGGCGTACCCGTTGCGTAAACTGCGTCGATAAGCTTCTGCTGTGCGCCTGTAAGCTTTATATCGTGTGAGTCATACATTTCGCCGCTCATAGCCAGGTTGCCTCTGCGGCCTGCCCAGCCGTCGCCCCAGCCGTAGGAGGTATCACCTACAACTACGATAGCGTATTCACTGTTTTTAGCAGCCTCAACAGCCTCGGGGATACCGCTTTCGTCATCAAAGGCAAGAGTGCAGCCCTGTGCGTAATTTACAACGGTTTCGGGAGAAACTATTTCACGTATGCTCTGGAGTATGGTTTTGAAATCCACGCCTGCGGCACAGTAGTCGCCGCACTGTGAATAGTCTGCGTTAGGGCCGATAACCGCGACGGATTTAATATCCTTTCTCAAGGGGAGAAGATTGCCCTCGTTTTTGAGAAGAACCATACATTCCTTGGTTATCTCTCTGTTTATTTTTTTGTACTCATCACAGCGACATACGGTTTTTGCGTATTCGTAGTCGGAATAGGGTCTGTCGAATGCGCCTGTACGGAATTTTACTCTTAAAATATTGGAAACAGCCTCATCGATGTATTTCATATCTATACGTCCCGCACGTACGGCTTCAAGCAGAGGCTTGTCGTATACGTCGAAATCACCGGCTTCCATATTTACGCCTGCCTCAACGCCCATAATTGCGGCTTCCTCTGCGTCGTGGGCTACGCAGTGCATACTGTAAAGCATTTCTACACCGCCGTAATCGGCAAAGGTCATACCCTTGAATTTAAGCTCATCACGCAGGATTTTTCTTAACATAAGATGGCTTCCGTGGCAGGGTACACCGTCTACCTCACTGTATGCAGGCATAACGCCTAAGGCGCCGCCCTCTGTTATTGCAGCCTTGAAGGATTGGAGATACAATTCGCGGAGCTCCCTTTCGCCGCAGTGCACAGGTGCAAGGTTTACACCGCCCTCAGGTGAGCCGTGGGCAAAATAATGCTTTACGCAGCACGCCATATGCTCGTCATCCATTATTTCACTGTCCCCCTGAACACCCTTTACGTATCCTACGCCCATACGGGAAACAAGGTACGGATCCTCACCGTAGGTTTCCTCTGTACGGCCCCATCTGTGGTCGCGCCCGAGGTCAAGGTTAGGTGAAAGAATAAAGTGGTTACCCTCCGCTCTTCCTTCTCTGCCTATAACCTGACCCATCTTATACGTATTTTCGGGGTTGAAGCTGCAGGCAAGGGCAATAGGGCAGGGAAAGGTTGTGGCGCATGACCCGAAATACCCGTGAAGAGCCTCACTTATAAACATAGTGGGAATACCAAGGCGGCTCTCTTCAACAAGCCATTTCTGTATCATATTGTGCATCTCGATATTTTCCTTAAGGGGAAGCCTTCTGTTTTCAACGCCGCCTGCACCCTGGTTTTTGAAGAAGCGCTCTATGTAGGATGGCTGAATTTCCGTACCCCTGTTTATAAGGTAACTGCTGCAGAATAGCTGACCCATCTGTACAAGCTTTTCTTCCACAGTCATTCTGGGAAGAAGGTCGTTTATACGCTCCTCTATTGTATAGGAAGGGTCCTTATAGATAGGAAGCTTTTCATTTGCGTTTTTTTTCATAATAATAACCATGGCTTTCGTTTGTGGAAAGCCTTCCTTTCTTGGGAAATTGGGGCTGATTTCGCGTTGCGAAGGTCTCAAAACCCGGGTGGAAATTATTTTATTGCCGCAGGATTCAAAAATAACTCCTCGGCAGAGATTACTTTAAGTGTTTGAGGTATTTTGTTACCTGTAAAAGCACAGGCACTTATTGAAAAGCCGCTGTGGCGGTAATGGGTGAATGAAGCGCCCAGGCCATCGTCAAGCACGTCAAATGAGGATAACGGCCTTCCCAAGCCCTCCCCCGTAAGCTTGATATAGGCCTCCTTTTTTGTCCAGACCTCAAAAAAACGCTCGTCTGAAAGGTGGGGAGCGCCTGATATGTACTCCGCCTCATTCGGGGTAAAGAAGCGCCTTGATATTGCCAGCTCTGCAGGGCGTATAAGCTCTGTATCTATACCTACCTCAAACGGGGCGAATATACCGGCACAGGCGTTTTTTGTATGGGAAATATTAAAATGTATGTTTTCAAAATTACTTACGTAGGGCTTTCCCTTTTCCTGAAGCCCGAATGAAATATCGTTGTATTCTGCTGAAAGCGCGTGGGAAAGTGCGGCATATTTAAGCAGGGCAGATACGGCCTTTACGTATGCCCTTTGGGGATTTTTTACGGAAAGTATTCCCGGTAAGGCGTCTTGCGGTAACCGCCTTACAATATCCTCTGTTGATATGCCGGAGGATGGTTGGGAAATATCAACAAAAACAATAAAAGGGTCCATACATGCTTCCTATTATTTTTTATGTTTATTATACAAAAAGAAAATGTTTTTGCAAGCATAAAATATATTTATATATAAAAATATGTACGGAGTAACATTTTATAAAGTGTATCAATAGTATGGGGAGAAGGGAATAATCACGCCTTATAGGCGGGAAAAGAAAGGGATATAAAATATGAAACGAAATGAGGTACACTTTTTTCCGGGAGCAAATACCCCCGAAGGCTTTTTTTCATACTATAACTCCGCGTTGGATTCTTGTAATTACGTGTATATCATAAAAGGAGGCCCCGGTACGGGTAAATCGGGGTATATGAAAAGGGTTGCCCGTGCAGCAAAGGAAAAGGAGCTTAAGGTGGAATATCTTCATTGCTCATCAGACCCGTTTTCTCTGGACGGTATTTTGGTGGATAACGGCAGATTTGCTATGGTAGACGGCACATCTCCCCACATTATAGAGCCAAAATATCCGGGCGCAGCAGAGGCGGTTATCAACCTTTCCGAGTTTTGGGATGTTACGGAGCTCAAGCGCAGAAAAAACAGCATAATGGAAACGGATATAAACATTAAATACGAATTTGCAAGGGCGTATAAATACCTTGCGGCGGCAAAGGACGTTATATCTATCAACAACGAAATATACGAATCCAATCTCTGTGAGGATGCTCTGGAGGATATGAGTGAGGAGCTTGCAGGTGATATTTTAAGAAAAACAAATAAAACAGGAGGCAAAGGGCGGTCAAGATGCTCGTTTGCAAGCGGTATTACCCCCTCCGGCTTAATGAACTACATAGCCTCTCTTTCTCAGGGATACGAGCGTGTATATGCGCTTACAGGCTACGGTGGCTATAAAATGCTCCAAAAAATAAGCTACCTTATGGAAAGAAACGGCGTGTACTGTGAAAAGTATTACTGCCCTATGTTCCCCGATGAAAAAATAGAGCATCTTTTTATACCCTCTGCAGGAGTAGCGTTTCTTACTCACAACAGGCATCACGGCGTACACCTTATATCAAACGATGTTATAGACCTTACAGAATACAGCGATATAACCAGGGTTGCCCTATCTGCCCAGATATTAAGTGAAAACGAGCGTATGTATGAAAAGCTTTTGGAAATGGCGGTAACCTCTCTTAAGGATGCCTATTGGCTTCACAACACCCTGGAATCCTATTATATACCTGCTATGAATTTTTCTGCTCTGGATAATCATTGTACAAGGTTTATATCGGATATTTTGAATTGACCCGTATAGAAAGTTTTGGTATAATCACCTGAGAATCAACAAAGGAAAATGCTATGATTTACAGTTATTTATTGGCAAGTACAAACAATTTTTTAATGGCAAAGATTATTGCGGGGATTTCCGTTGTGTTTTTTGCTATATATATCGTAATGTCTGTTGTTAAATACAAGGTAAAAAAGGCGTCTGAGCCAAAGGGGCGGGAGCTTTCTGCTCACAGCGTTACCTTCAAGTACGGTGAAGGCAGTGAAAAATGCACCCTGCGCTTTTATACGGACGGTATTTATTTTCAGAAGGCAGATTATAAGAGTATGTTTGTGCCGTATATGAGCATTTCTGCCGTGGATAAGCCCGAGGGTGAGGAGAATACCTACAGAATTTCATTTTTTATGCCAAACGGCAGGGAAAGTGTTACAGTATGCGTAATATCAGAGGTGTGTCTTGATAAGGAATTTGATATTGATGCCGATGTGATTCAAAATGAGTGTATAACGGAGGATGAGCATGAGTAAGTATGAAATAATTATACCTGCGGCCTTTGGCGTTGAGGCATCTGTTGCCTTTGAGCTTAAAAGGATGGGCATGGAAAATATAAAAACGGAAAACGGCAGAGTAGTATATTACGGTGATGAAACGGATATCTGCAAAATAAATATGGGAACAGCCTGCGGTGAAAGGGTGCTTATACGCCTTGCAGCCTTTGAGGCAAGAACGTTTGACGAGCTTTTTGACGGCGTTAAAAGCATCCCCTGGGAGGATTACGTTCCCTCTGACGCAGCTGTTACGGTAGATGCAAAATCTGTAAAGTCAGACCTTTTCAGTCTTTCCGATTGCCAGAAAATATCCAAAAAGGCTATTGTGGAGCGTATTAAAATGGCATACCGCACGGCAATAGTGCCGGAAACAGGCACGCTTTATCCTGTTATAGTATCTCTCCGTGAAAACCTTGCAGAGATTTTTATAGATACAAGCGGCGAGGGCCTTCACAGAAGGGGGTACAGGGAAAATGCAGGCGCAGCCCCTCTTAAGGAAACCCTTGCGGCAACAATGGTTGACCTTTCTGTATGGAAGGCGTCAAGGCCCCTCGTAGACCCTATGTGCGGCTCGGGAACAATACTTATTGAGGCTGTTTACGATGCTTTAAGGACTGCGCCAAACAAGGACAGGAATTTCATCAGTAAAACCTGGGGAAATATTCCTTCGTCTGCCTGGAGAGAGGCAAGAGAAATGCTGGAGGCAAGGGAGGAGCCCTCAAACAGAGAGCTTTTTGATATCTGCGGCTATGATATAGACGATAGGGTGCTTTCCACAGCCCGTAAAAATGCCTCAAAGGCGGGAGTGGGAGATTGCATAAGCTTCCATAAGCGCAGCTTTGAGGAGTTTTCCACACAGAAAAAATACGGATGTATAATAACAAATCCCCCCTACGGAGAAAGAATGGGGGACAGAGCCGCTCTTAAATCCATATACAAAAGGTTTGGGGAGATATTAAATTCACTTGATACATGGTCCTTCTTCATACTTACTGCGGATGAGAATTTCGAGGATGCAGTTGAGCGCAAGGCGGATAAAAAACGTAAGCTGTATAACGGAAGAATAAAAACACAGCTTTATCAGTTTATGGGAAAGCGCCCTCCGAAGGAAAGAGCGTAATATAAATGGATACCGAGAAAACAGAGATACAAAAATTATACGATAAAATTCCTTCTATGGAATGCCTTGAGGGCTGCCACGAATGCTGTGATAACCATATACAGTTTGCCCCCGAGGAGGGTGAGAGGTGCGGAGGCTTTCCCTACACGTCAAGAGAATGCCCCTACCTTGATGAAAACGGGCGTTGTACCGTTCATCAAAAGCGCCCCTTCGTTTGCAGGATATACGGCAACAGCGAAATAATGCCATGTCCACACGGCTGTAAGGGTGATAAAACTCTTACTGCAGAGGAAACAATGGCTCTTGTAAGGGAATACCTAAGGCTCAAAAAGGAGCAGGAGGAAAGCGTAAATAAAAAGGACAAATAATTACTTGTGCTTCAAGCCACCTACGTTATGCAGGTGGCTTTTTGTTGTCTGAAACAAGCTGTAATTATTAATAAAAATAACGAAATGCGAAATAAAATGAATTATACATACATTTAATTGTTAATAAATATTGACAAATATTTATTAACGTGATATAATTTTAACAAATAGACGTAAGCTAATATGTAAAATCGGACAGTTAAGGAGGAAACCCATGAAAAAGCTTATATCAATAATGCTTATTTTGGCAGTTGCGTTGGCTTGCTTTGGCGGATGTATCGGTGCGCCCATTGAAACAATAATCCCCACTCCCGAGGCTACCCCAACTCCCGACGTGCCCGATACAACCCCCGAGCCCCTTAAAATACTTGAGTTTTCTGCGTTTATGGGTAATTACAAAGAGGATTATCGATATGGTAAAAGTGCAGAATTCTTATTAGAGGAATGGGGCCTTAAGTGTACCGGAGTGGTAAAGATGATAACAGACATGGGGGGTCTTGATGATAATTATTTAAGGTTATTTGCTGGAAATGATTTTCCCGATGTAATATTTAACTACAGCTTTAATCCTCAGACGGGAGAACAAACTCAAAAAGAGATAGGTGAAAGCGGTAAAATAATAGATTTTATGCCTTATATTGAAAAAGGCGCTTTGGATAATTACATGAACTATATTTGGGGTGATGCTCCCGAAAAGTGGGAATATGTATTGGCTTTAATAAAAACCCACAGTACAGATGAGCTTAGCATTCTTCCGGCAAGGAATTATGAAACTGCTTATTATTCATGGCTATATAATTCCTATTATTACGATACCAGATATAATACGGATGTGCCTCCCTCGGATTTGGACACTATAATAAGAGTAATGAAAAATTTTGTATCGGAAAATCCGGGATGCTCCGCAATGCTTTACGATTGGGGTCCCTCTAACAACAGTGCTTGGGGTCAGTGGGGCTATTATGAAAGAGAGCCTATATTCAATGCCTGCGGCGTTCTTCATTCCAATGAATGGAGAATTCAGGGTGGGGCAGTAAGCTACTCCCTTATGCAGGATGAATACCTGGATGCCATACGAATTTATAAAAGCCTTATGGATGAGGGAGTATTGTTTGCTCAAGATCCAACAAACGTTCGAAACGGTAAGGGTATATACTCAAGCGTGGAGGATGCTGTCAAGAATAACGGTGCTCTTTTTGCATGGAACAACGTAAATTCATTGGTGGATTATAATAAATGGGCAAAGGAAGCCAACGAAAATTACGAATGGGCAGTCCTCCCTGAGGACCCTGCATTAAACGGCAAAACGCCTATATCGTATAACAACCCTCCTGTTGCGTTTAGAGGTAGCGTAATAACTCAAAATGCATCTCTTGAACTTAGGGATAGGCTTGTAGCATATTTCGATTGGTGTGCAACTCCTGAGGGAGAAGTGCTTTGTAAGTTTGGTATAGAGGGTCTGTCATATGAGCTTGTGGATGGTAAAGTGAAATTTATCAAATACCACAGTGATGAGATTACTCCGGATATCAGAAAAAGTACTAATGAGAAGAATAACGCGGAATATTATATGGTGGGAGTTGATTTTAAGGCAAACAGCGACCATATGAGTAAGTATTCAATATATGAAACAGGGTATGACAAATATAAGGTTATTTATGATAAGAAAATAAATGCCATGATTGAAAACGGTCAGTATAATTATGTTGGCGCCTGGGGTGATGAAAGCGTTGCCGCCCAAGCCGTTGGCAAAGCTGTTGAGGAAATAAAAGTAATAGAGAATAACGTAATGAAAATCTGCGGAGACTGGCGTAATGCCTATTATAACGGTGAGGCAACTGATGCTGATTTTACAAAAATGAAGGCCGACGCTATTGCCGCAGGCTATGAAACTGTCCTTGCATACAGAAAGGCTCTGTATGAGGACGCTATGAACTAATGAAAAAAGGAGGAAACCCATGAAAAAGCTTATATCAATAATGCTTATTTTGGCAGTTGCGTTGGTTTGCTTTGGCGGATGTATTGGTGCGCCTACTGAAACAATAATCCCCACTCCCGAGGCTACCCCAACTCCCGACGTGCCCGATACAACCCCCGAGCCTCTTAAAATACTTGAGTTTTCAACAGTGCGGGATTCTGCGGAGAGTAATTTCACAAGAACGCCCGTTGTGGAATATTTCCTTGAAACTTGGGGCTTGAAATGTACTAAGATTCTTAAATATTGGGTTGGGATGTCTTCAGATGGTTATGAGTGGGAGCTCGCTTCTATGTTGGGGCATAGCACAGACCGTCCCGATGTTGTTTTTAATGCGGTATTGGATAAAAACGGCGAGTATTTTAATGATGCAATTAAAGATAGTAATGCCGTTGACTTTATGGAATACATAGAGAATGGCAGACTTGATAATTACATAAATAACGTATGGGGTGGCTTTACAGATGCTTGGGATTATGCAAGGACCGCCTACATTAATAAGGAAACTGATGAACTTTATATTCTTCCCGGTCGAAATTACGAGGTAGCGTATTATACATGGCTTTATAATTCTAATTATTACGATACCAGATATAATACGGATGTGCCTCCCTCGGATTTGGACACTATTGTAAGAATAATGAAAAATTATGTGTCGGAAAATCCCGGATGCTCCGCAATGCTTTATGATTGGGGCCCGTCTATGAATGATAAATGGGGGCAGTGGGGTTATTTTGAAAGAGAGCCTATATTCAATGCCTACGGTGTTGTACATACTAATAATTGGAAATTAGGAAAGGATGGTCCTGTGTACGGTCTTATGCAGGATGCACACTTTGAGGCTATGAAGCTTTATAAAGCTCTTATGGACGAAAAGATTATGTTTGCCTATGACAGAAACAGTTATGAAAACGGTAAGGCTGCTTATGCTGATAAAGCCTCTGCGTTGCAGAATAACGGGGCTCTTTTTGCGTGGTATAACGTAACCGAGCTTATACAAATGAATAATACTGCAAAGGCGGCAAACGAAAATTACGAGTGGTCTATTCTTCCCGAGGATCCAAGCGCTAAAGGTATTGAGCCTGTAGCATATAGCTCAACTATGTTTACGCGTACAGGTGTAGTTATGTCTGCAAAGGCTGCTCCCGAGCTTAAGGATAGAGTAATTGACATTATAAATTGGTTTGCATCTCCCGAGGGTGAAAAAACATATTTCTACGGAATAGAGGGCGTTTCATATGAGGTTGTAGACGGAAAGGTCAAATTCCTTAAGTATTATAATGATGAGCTTACCCCTGATATGTCTTATATGAGTAATAATGAAACAGAAACTGTAGAATACTATAGAGTGGGTATCTCATTCAGTGAAAATAAATCTCACATTTCTATGTATACAGAATACGAGGGGGAAACTGAGGTGTATAAGGCTATTTTCACAGAAAAAACATCTAAGATGGAACCACGTTATGAGCCTGTATGGGGAGATGCAGATGCAGTTGCACAGTCAATGGGTAAAACAGCCAAAGAAATAGAGGAAATGGAAGATGACGTTTTCGATATTTGCAGCGATTGGCGAAGTGCATATTACAGAGGTGACGTGGGTGATGAAAGCTACGCACAAATGAAGGCCGACGCCATTGCCGCAGGCTATGAAACTGTCCTTGCATACAGAAAGGCTCTGTATGAGGACGCTATGAAATAAGTAAAACAGAAAAAATGAATACTCCTTAAAAACGAAAGCCACATCTGTAATTTTCAGGTGTGGCTTTTGTACTGTTATAAATCTATATAAATCAAACGGATTATTCCTTGTATTTTTCCTTATTTATCTCCTCAATAAGGGCAAGGGAGCCTGAAACGAATATAACGTCGTTTTCCTCGGCGTTTTGTATTGCGTATTCAACAGCCTTTACGGCAGGGGTAACAAAGGTGCATTCCCTGAAAAGCTCTGAAAGCTTTACAAGGCTTTCACCTCTTGATGTGTTTATGTGGGTAACTATAAATTTATCGAATACGTTTTTTAATATGCAGGCGGCGTGGTATTGGTCTTTATCCGAAAGCATGGAAAATACCAAAACCTTTCTTTTTCCTTCGAAATTCTTGGCAACGTAATCTGCAAGGACCCCTGCGCATTCGGGGTTGTGGGCTCCGTCGTATATAACAAGGGGAGAGGTGCTTACAACCTCACACCTGCCTTTGTGTACCGTGCGCCTTATGCCCTCAATAATACTGCCTTGAGATATGCTGTATCCCTTATCTTTTAACGCCTTTATTGCGCCTAATGCAAGGGTACAGTTTTTTACCTGATGCTCACCGGGTAAGGGTATGCGGATGCTGTTAAGCTGTATATCATCAAAAGAAATATTGGCAGTTGTGCCGCTGAAATCTGAGGATAAAATTTCTATATTGGCATGGGCAGTGTCATATACCTGGGAATTGCGCTCATCCGCTATCTGAAGAAGCCTTTCGCGAGCCTCTTCGGGAAGCTCCTTATACAAAGCAACGGGCACTCCGTTTTTTATAATTCCGCCCTTTTCATAGGCAACCTTTGAAAGTGTGTCCCCCAAATATTGGGTATGCTCAAGTGAAATTGTGCATATAACGCTTAAATCAGGGGTGATGGTGTTTGTTGCATCAAGGCGGCCGCCAAGGCCAACCTCAATTACGGCAACGTCAACACCTGCCTCATAAAAATAGAGGTATGCAAGGGCTGTGTATAGCTCGAATTGCGTAGGGTGGTCTAAACCGTCATCCACCATTTCAAGGCATTTATTGATAACCCTTTCACCGATAAGGGCAAAATCATCCTTGCTGATTTCGTTTTTTGTATCTGTAACAAGGCATATTCTTTCCCTGTCGTCAATTATAGGCGGGGAGGTAAAAAGCCCGGTTTTGTACGATGATGCGGCAAGTATAAATGAAATAAACGAAGCAACGGAGCCCTTTCCGTTGGAGCCTGCAATATGAACGGACTTAAAGCCCTTCTGGGGATTGCCAAGTCGGCGTAAAAGCTCAGTAATATTATCCAGACCAAGCTTCGAGCCGAAAACCGCGGTATCGTTTATATATTTAAGCACCTGCCCGTATGTCATCAGATTTACCCTCACCGTATAGAATTAAATTTATTATAATGTCCGCAATATTCAAAGTCAAGGATAACAAGGTAATACTTGCAAATAATATGAATTTAGGATATAATAAATTAGTCATGCTATATGGGGAGGTAGCGGTGCCCTGAACCCACAATCCGCTATAGTGGGGTAGAATGCCTGCCTGAGGTCGTATGCTGTGAGGTCGGACCTCGGTAAGTGATGTTGACGATCGGGTCTTGTGCGATTTGGTGCCGTGAACCGTGTCAGGTTCGGAAGGAAGCAGCACTAAGCGGATTTCCGGATGCGCCACAAGTTCGCCCGGTCAGAGTTAACTGTCGAGTAATCGCTTGTAGTATTTCGAACGAAGGCAGGTTGCATGGCTTTATATTTGTTGCTTTAAGCGTGTGAGGGTCAGAATATGAAGTACGTTTCGTTATACCGTAAGTTTCGCCCGTACGGATTTGATGAGGTAGTAGGGCAGGATCATATAGTGCGTACTCTCCGTAGTCAGATAAAAAACGGAAGGCTTTCTCATGCTTATCTTTTTTGCGGTCCCCGCGGAACAGGTAAAACAAGCACGGCTCTTGTTCTTGCAAGAGCGGCAAACTGCCTTTCTCCCGTAAACGGAGATGCCTGCGGAGAATGTGAATATTGCCGGAAAATCAAAAATCATGAAAATGCTGATATTGTTGAGATAGACGCCGCATCAAACAACGGTGTTGATGAAATACGTGATCTTCGCGAGCGTATCCGCTATATGCCTGCTTTAGGCAACTATAAGGTGTATATTATCGACGAGGTTCATATGCTTTCCGTTGCCGCGGCAAATGCACTTTTGAAAACTCTTGAGGAGCCTCCGGAATACGTTATATTTATCCTTGCAACTACGGAGCCTCATAAGCTTTTGAGTACCATAATTTCACGTTGCCAGAAGTTTGATTTCAGAGCCATTACACCGGACGTTGTGGAAAAAAGGCTTAAATACGTTGCTCAGCAGGCGTCAATAGACGTGGACGACGATGCCCTTTCCTTAATTGCGCGTTGGGCAGACGGCGGTATGAGAAATGCTCTGGGCCTTTTGGATCAAAGCAGCGACTATGCTCACGGCAGAATAACCGCTCAGGACGTAAGCGACGTTATCGGTGCCGCGTCAGATCAGTTTATGTTCTCGTTTATAAGGGCGTTGGGCAAGGGTGATGCGCCTGCTATATTAAGATATCTTGATGAATTTATTTCGCAGGGAAGAGATATTGGCGTTTTTATAGTTGAGCTTTCACATTGCTTAAGGGATATGCTTATGATCCGCCTTTCCGGCCTGGAGGAAAGGGAATACAGTGTAACAAGGGCTGAATTTTATAAAAGTGCGGTAGATCTTTTCTCCGGTAATATGCTTATGTACGCTATAGAAGCTCTTGCAAGGCTTGAAGGTGATCTTAAATATTCTGCCCAGCCAAGAGTGCTTACAGAGGTAACTCTTGTAAGAATTTGCAGAAGCGATGTAAGGGATAATATTGATATTCTTGCAGAGCGTGTGGATAAGCTGTCTGCCCGTGTTGATGAGATTTTTGAAAACGGTGTAACAGTAAATAAAAAGGCGTCGTCAAAGGCGCAGGAGCACAGTGAGTCCGCTATAAAGAAAGAACAGCCCGCACCTGCAGAGGAAAAGAAGGAAGAAGAAAGGCCTGTGTCTGCCCCAAAAGCTGCAGATACAGCCCCATCCCAGGAATCTCAGGGCGGTATGCCTGCCCGTGAGGCGTGGAATGTTCTTATGGCAGAGTATAAAAAGAGCAACAGCGCATTCCTTGCGCAGCTTAAGCAGGGTAAGGTAAGCATTATAAATGAAAATGAGATAAACCTTCTTTTTGATTCAGGGGCAAAAATGTTTGCTAATCTGCTCAAAAAGAAAAACAGTGATAAGGAAATAGAGGATAGGCTTACGGCTATAACAGGCAGAGCAATGAAATTTGCCATAGTTACGGCGATAGAGCATCAAAATGAGGATAATTCCGTTTTGGAAATGGCCCAAAAGGTGAAGGACATTTTAGGCGGAGTTGAAATAGAAATAATCTGATAACGGAGGAAATTTTTATGGCAAAGGGTGGCTTCCCCGGCGGTTTCAATATGAATGACCTTATGAAACAGGCCAGAAAAATGCAGGATGATATCGAAAAAACAAAAGAGGCTCTCGAAAGCATGACAGTTGAAGCTGCTGTAGGCGGTGGCGTTGTTAAGGCTGTTGCAACAGGCGGTATGCGCATACAGGATATTATTATCGACGAGTCTGTTATAGACCCGGAGGATCCCGAGATGCTTCGCGACCTTATAATTTCTGCAGTTAACGAATCCTTGCGCCTTGCAGATGAAATGTCTCAAAGGGAAATGGCAAAGGTTACAGGAGGCATGGGCTCTATCCCTGGAATGAGATAACCCGTTAAATTATGGCTGAATACTCACAAACCTTTTCAAGACTGGTAAACGAGCTTTCTAAATTGCCTAATATAGGCGTGAAAACCGCCGAAAAAATGGCTTACAGAATACTTACCATGGATACAGAAAGCTACTCAGCACTGCTTTCATCTATGGAGTCTGTGCGTAAAAACATAGGCTTTTGCTCTGTGTGCGGTAATATGGCAGACGTTGACCCGTGCCCTATATGCACCTCGCCCATAAGACGTAAAAATCTTATATGCGTTGTAAGAGATGCAAGGGATATAAGCGCCATAGAGCGTATGAGGTCCTTTGACGGTGTTTACCACGTTTTGGGTGGGCTCATATCTCCTATGGATAATATAACTCCTGATAAGCTTAAGATAAAGGAGCTTGTTGCAAGGGTGAAGGAGCTGGGTGAGGATGCCGAGGTAATATTGGCTTTAAGCATGAGCGCAGAGGGCGAAACAACCTGTACCTACCTTGTAAGAGAGCTCAGGCCTCTGGGCGTTGAAATTTCCAGAATAGCTTACGGAATACCTGTTGGCGGAGAGCTTGAATATGCAGATGGAGAAACCTTATCCAGGGCATTATTTAACCGCAGTAAAATCTAAAAAAAATTTTTCAGTTTTTTGAAAAAAGTGCTTGACAATTCAAATCCGGTGTGATATTATATTCGAGCGTTCTAAATTGACATGTTTGCGGGCGTTGTTCAATGGTAGAATGTCAGCCTTCCAAGCTGAACGTGTGGGTTCGATTCCCATCGCCCGCTCCAAGGCTTGTTGTGTACCTGTAGCTCAGCTGGATAGAGCAACTGACTTCTAATCCGTAGGTCGGGGGTTCGAATCCCTCCAGGTACGCCAAATGTGGTGGGTGTGGTTCAGTTGGTTAGAGCACTAGGTTGTGGCCCTGGGGATCGTGGGTTCGAGTCCCATCACTCACCCCATTTTGCCTAAATTGGGGATCCGGTGGGGCGTCGCCAAGTGGTAAGGCAAGGGACTTTGACTCCCTCATGCGTAGGTTCAAATCCTGCCGCCCCAGCCATTTAATCGAAATTTGAAATTTTATGAAGCATATTGTTGAGGCTTTATGCGGGTGTGGCGGAATTGGCAGACGCGTCGGACTTAGGATCCGCTGCAGTAATGCGTGGGAGTTCAAATCTCTTCATCCGCACCAAAAACTTGTTTAAGCCAACGCAAATCTTCAATGTTGTATGCGGGAGTGACTCAGTGGTAGAGTGCCACCTTGCCAAGGTGGAAATCGCGAGTTCGAATCTCGTCTTCCGCTCCAACCGCGGTAACATAAATCGTTGCCGCAAATGTGTGGATCTTTAGCTCAGTTGGTAGAGCACC
>SVGI01000048.1 GCA_015056385.1 Clostridiales bacterium | reverse complement strand
GCTTGCAGTAAGCCCGTACACGTATCCCCGGGCTCAACGGCGCTTACTCTTATACCAAAGGGCTTAACCTCAAGCCTTAAAGCACGTGTATATGCCTCAACAGCGTATTTTGACGCTGTATAAAACGCCTGAAACGGAATAGGGACAAAGCCCGCAACAGAGGATATATTTACGATGCTTCCCATTGAAGCGCTTCTCATATACGGTAAAACCCATTTACACATTCTGTGGATACCCATAAAATTGGTATCCATCTGCCCCTGTGCCTCGCTGACTGACGTATCCTCTATGGCGCCTGCTATACCGCACCCTGCATTGTTTACAAGTATATCTATTCTTCCCTCGGCTTTCATAACTGCGTTTACCGCACGTTCCACGCTTTCATCAATACATATATCCAGCTCAAGCATTGTAACACCCTTTGGATAAGCCTTACCCTCTGAAAGCCTTCTTGTAGTACCGTATACCTTCAGGCCCTTTGATGCAAAATATTCCGCACAGGCAAAGCCAATGCCGGAGGATGCGCCCGTTACCAAAACAACCTTATTCATCAGTATACCTGTTGTCCTCCCTAAAAAAGTGGGATGCGGAATAATAATCATAGGTATATTCACGCCTTCTGTACCTTTTGTAAAAGCCCGCATCAAGACGTACCGCCTGTGCCGTAGCAGCGGCAATTCTCCCAACAAGCTCCTTATCAACATATCTCCATCTGTGGAACGTTATACTGCATTTACGTACGGTACAGCCCTCTAATTCTGAAAGCTCATCAGCAAACATACAGAACATATTTGTATCAAGAAAGGAAATCATTATTCTGCCGTTATCGGAGGATACATAACAAAACAGGGAGCCGTCAATAGCAACACCTGCATGGCCATAGGCTCTGCACAGACGCGAGCCCTCCACAGCATTGACTAAGGTAGTGAGTATTTCCTCTACGTTTTTCCTGTCCTCCACCTTAAGCTTTTCCAGATAAGGCTGAACTATAAGCAAATCCAATGTATTATTCCTCCGCAAATTATAGAGTAATTATAATGTCTAAAAACAAATTTGTAAACCTCATATTTACACGATTTTTATTAAAAAAACACTTTAATTTTACCCCCAAATATGATATAATAATAATGTATAAAATCAATTTTTATGCTTTGCTGTAAAAATACCGATTTATGCAATAAAATTACAATTTTTCAAGTTTTATTGTAACTACGTATAAAATACTTGAATTTTTGTATTACGGAGGTATAAGGTTTGTACGAGGAACAAACAGTAAAATACGACGAAAGTAATATTCAGGTTCTCGAAGGGCTTGAAGCTGTACGTAAGCGTCCGGGTATGTACATTGGCAGCACCGGCGAAAGAGGACTTCATCACCTTGTATATGAAATAGTAGATAACAGTATTGACGAAGCTCTTGCAGGATACTGCGATACCATAGATATTGATATATGGGAAGATAATAGCGTTTCCGTACGCGATAACGGCCGCGGTATTCCTGTGGGTATTCATCCCAAAATGGGCATTTCCTCTCTTGAGGTTGTTTTAACAGTGCTTCACGCAGGCGGTAAGTTTGGCGGCGGAGGTTACAAGGTATCAGGCGGTCTTCACGGTGTAGGCCTTTCTGTTGTTAACGCATTGTCCGATTATCTTAAGGCCGAGGTACACAACGGCGAGGGTGTATATGAACAGGAATACTCCAGAGGTATTCCTCAATACCGTGTAAAGCGTGTTGGGGACAGTAACAGGCACGGAACAACTATTACCTTCCACCCTGATCCTGAAATGTTTGAAACACTTGATTTTGACGATTCTACCCTTGTTTCAAGGTTGAGGATGCTTGCATTCCTTAACAAGGGTGTCCATATCAATTTTGAGGATCATCGCCCCGAAGGTCAGAAGGACCAGTTTTATTACGAGGGCGGTATTATCTCCTTCGTTGAATACGTAAACAAATCAAGGGAAGCTATACATCCCGAGATTCTTTATATCAATGAAACTAAAAACGGTATTCAGGCAGAGGTTGCTCTTCAATATACAGACACGTACAGTGAAAGTATTTTCACCTATGCAAACAATATCAACACCGAAGAGGGCGGTATGCACCTTGTAGGCTTTAAGTCCGGTCTTACACGTATTATAAACGAATATGCGCGTAAAAACGGTTATCTGAAGGACAGTGATGATAACTTCTCAGGCGAAGATATCCGCGAGGGTATTACAGCTATTATTTCTGTTAAGATTTCAGAGCCTCAGTTTGAGGGTCAGACCAAAACAAAGCTTGGTAACCCTGAGGTCCGTTCTATCGTAGACGGTATAACGTACGAAAGAATCTCACAGTTCCTTGAGGAAACTCCCGCAGGCGCAAAGGCTATACTTACAAAAATCCAGACAGCCATGCGCGCAAGAGAGGCCGCAAGAAAGGCGCGAGATATAACAAGACGTAAAAGCGCACTTGATAATTCAGCGCTCCCCGGCAAGCTTTCAGACTGTACAGAAAAGGACCCGAAGCTTTGCGAAATATTCATAGTTGAGGGTATGTCTGCGGGCGGCTCTGCAAAGGCGGGAAGAAACAGAAAATATCAGGCTATTCTCCCCTTGAGAGGTAAAATACTTAACGTTGAAAAGGCAAGGCTTGACAGAGCTCTTTCCAATGAGGAAATACGCACTATGATAACCGCCTTTGGTACAGGCATTTCAAGTGAGTTTGATATTACAAAATTAAGATATGACAAAATAATCTGCATGACAGATGCTGACGTAGACGGTAACCATATAAGAGTTCTTCTTCTTACCTTCTTCTTCCGCTTTATGCGCCCCCTTATTGAAACAGGCCACGTATATATTGCACAGCCTCCGCTGTACAAGGTACGCAAAAACAAGAAGGATTACTACGCATACAGCGATGCACAGCTTAACGACATACTTGATGAAATAGGAAGGCAGGGCATTGACGTTCAGCGTTACAAAGGTCTTGGAGAAATGGATGCAGACCAGCTTCGTGATACCACTATGGACCCGAACAAACGCACCATGTACCGTGTAACAATGAACGACGCAATGGAAGCAGATGCAATTTTTTCACTCCTCATGGGTGAAAAAATACAGCCAAGACGCGAATTTATTGAGCAAAATGCAAAATATGCAAAGAACCTCGACTTCTGATGCGTCCCGTCCTATAACACACGAAAGGAATCTGTAAAATGGAAGAAAATAACGGTAGTATATTAGAACTTAAAATAGTTGACGAAATCAAGCAATCGTTCCTTGAATACTCTATGAGCGTTATAGTTGCCCGCGCCTTGCCTGACGTAAGAGACGGACTTAAGCCTGTTCACAGACGTATTCTCTATTCGATGAACGAATTGGGTATAACTGCTGCTTCACAGCATAAAAAATCCGCACGTATCGTAGGTGATGTTCTGGGTAAATATCATCCCCACGGTGATGCATCCGTATATGATGCTCTTGCACGTATGGCACAGGATTTCAACCTGAGATATATGCTTGTAGACGGACACGGACACTTTGGCTCAATAGACGGCGACCCGGTTGCCGCTATGCGTTACACCGAGGCAAGATTATCCAAGATTGCTATGGAAATGCTTGCAGATATCGGCAAGAACGTAGTTGACTTTATTCCCAACTTCGACGAAACTCTTAAAGAGCCTGCAGTGCTTCCCGCCGCAATCCCCAACCTTCTTATAAACGGCTCACAGGGTATTGCCGTTGGTATGGCAACAAACATCCCGCCTCACAACCTGGGCGAGGTAATTGACGCGTCTGTTGCGCTTCTTGATAACAAGGATATTTCAATAAAGGACCTTATTAAAATAATAAAGGCTCCGGACTTCCCCACAGGCGCAATTATCACCGGCAACAGTGAAATAGAGCAGCTTTATTCCACCGGCCGCGGTAAAATCTATACAAGAGCCAAATGTACTATTGAAGAAAAGGCAAACGGTCAGTCCTCCATTATTGTTACTGAAATCCCCTACATGGTTAACAAGGCCAATATGATAAAAAATATTGCCGACCACGTAAACGATAAGAAAATCGAGGGTATTTCAGACATTAACGACCACAGTGATATGGAGGGCTTGAGAATAGTTATCGATATCAAGCGAGGCTATGACCCCAACGTTGTTCTTAATAAGCTTTATAAGCTTACAGAGCTTCAGTCCACCTTCGGCGCAAATATGCTTGCTCTTGTTAACGGCGAGCCAAAGACGTTAAACATCAAGGAAATGCTTTATTACTACCTTCTTCACCGCAAGGAGGTGCTTGTAAGGCGCTGCAAATTCGAGCTTGAAAAGGCCGAGGCAAGAAAGCATATCGTTGAAGGTCTTATTAAGGCTCTTGATATAATTGATGAAATCATAGCAACAATCCGTTCATCTGCTAATACAGCAGAGGCAAGGACCTCACTTGTTGAAAAGTATGGATTTACCGAAATACAGGCAACAGAAATACTTAATATGCGCTTACAGGCCCTTACAGGACTTGAGCGTATTAAGCTTGATGAGGAGCTTGCAAGCCTTATTGCAACAATTGCAGACCTTAAGGAAACCATTGCAAACGAAGATAAGCAGGACAGTATAATCAAGGCAGACCTTACCGAAATCAAGCGTAAATATAACGACCCCAGAAGAACTCAGGTGGATGTTTCCGCAACAGATATTGACATTGACGACCTTGTTGAGGAAAAGAACGTTGTTATTTCTCTTACCCAGAGAGGCTACGTAAAGCGCATACCCATAGACCAGTACAGGCTTCAGAACAGAGGCGGAAGAGGTGTAAAGGGCGTTGCCGCACGCGACGGAGATTACATAAGAGAAATCGTTGCTGCTACAACACATCAGCGCATACTTCTCTTTACAAGCTTCGGCAGAGTTCATTCTCTTACAGGCTACGACATACCTGAAGCAAGTAAAACAGCGTTAGGCTCTGCTCTTATCAACAAGCTGGCGCTTCAGCCTAATGAAAGAGTACAGCAGATACTTGCTCTTGATAAGAATACGGACAATAAATACATCGTATTCTCCACAAAGAAGGGCTACGTAAAGCGTATGATGCTTTCTGAAATAGCGAACATACGTAAGAACGGACTTAACACTATCGTTCTTGAGGAGGACGACGAGCTTGTTTCTGTTAAGGTTACAAGCGGAAACGATGACGTCCTTGTTGCGACACACATGGGTAAGGCAATCCGCTTCCCTGAATCAGATTTAAGACCATCAGGCAGAATTGCAAGAGGCTCAAGAGGCATCAAGGTTGCAGAGGACGATAGAGTTATAGATATGGATATAATAACCGAGGATAACTGCGACATATTCTGTATAAGCGAAAACGGCTTCGGTAAGCGCACAGAGGCAAGCATGTACTCCAACCAAAACAGAGGCGGTAAGGGTGTTAAAACAATGAACATCACCGATAAAACAGGGCCTATCGCATCTATGAAGGTGGTTTATGACGATAAGGATATGCTTATTATGAACTCCTCCGGTATAATTATCAGAACACCCATCGACCAGATTTCAACAACAGGCAGAAATACTCAGGGTGTTAAGATAATGCGCCTGGATGAAGATGAAAAGGTTGTTTCTATTGCAATAGTTGAGCATCTTAAGGAAGAGGATGCTATATCAGCAGAGCAGGCAGACACCCAAGCAGCTGCATCCGATACACCTGTTGAACAGGCAGATGAAACCGTTGTTGAGTAATTAAAACAACGTAAATCAATAAATCACGGCAGAGAAATTTATCTCTGCCGTTTTTTTATACAGCTTACCCTTCATATCAAGGCACAATTTACCCCTTTTAAGCATATCCTGTACGGAAAATATAAAATCTTCCGAAAGGTTAGCTATTATGAGAACATCTGAATTCAAGCAAAAGGAAGTTGTTAATATACAAAACGGTAAGCGCCTCGGCGTTACCATTGACTATGAATTTGATTTAAGGGCAGGGCGCATAACAGGTATAATCGTACCCTCCGGAGCAAAATTTTCCCTCTTATCAAAGAACGAGCAGGGGCTATTTATTCCCTGGGAAAGAATAAAAAAGATAGGTGATGACGTAATACTTGTAGAGCTTGAAGCATAACCGCCTTTGTTGGAGGTAAGCCTTTGATTAATATTATATTTGAGAAAAGCAAAACAGCATTATATCAACGGTTTTTAAGGTTTATAGCATACAAAAAGATTCGTGGCAGGGTAATAAAAAACGAAAGTGATTATGAAACGAATACTGTATCCTTTTTATACAAGGAACACAAGATAAACCCCATTAAAAAAATAGTAAGTAGCCGATATATCGCCGATATCTCGAAAATTTTAGCAGAGTTTGTTATTGTATATTTATGCGAGGCCGAAATTCACAGGAATAACAGCGCAAATAAAATACAGACGAAGGAATCGGATAAGGGCGTCTTAAAAGGGGTAATACAGAAAATACTCTACGGCGGCATAAACAAAAGCAGTAAAGGGTGGCTGGGAATTATTCAGAAAAGAATACGTGAACATCTTTCACACTCCCACAATTTTACATTATCTGCGTTTATAAGTTTTAGAGCATACGACCTCAGAGAGCACGTTGCGTCTGTAATAAACGAAGCGCTTGCACTTTTGAATGCAGAAAGGGAGTACGAGGAATTTATATCCGTAATGCAATTTCTTGTTGAAAACAGCAAGCCTGTAATTCCGTGTGTACACCTTTATCCGCATAAAGAGAATTTTGAGCTTAAGGACAGTAACGGAAACACTATACCGTACCAAAAGCCCCAAAGCCTTGCATTACAGGATAATAAAAGCGAAAACAGCGACGATGTGCTTATAAGCACGCTTATCGCTGTTTCTCCCAAAGAAATATACATACACGCCGACAACAGTTTTTTAACCAGCGACGTATTTGCAATCATAAATAATATTTTTCCCGAACGGATTTCATTATGCTACGATGATAAGCCCATTCGGTAAGCATCACAGTGAGGCTTGGCTTACAGCCTTTATTACCTCTGAAATAAGGGCATCTCTTCCCTGACAGGTTTCAGATGAAAAGGGTATAAGAAGCTCATCCTTGGAAAGCTGCAGAGTTTTCCTCAATGCCGCAACGTTCTGGTTTACCTTCATGCGGGAAAGCTTATCCGCCTTTGTTGCCACAGTGATTATATTGTAGCCGTAGGATAACAGGTATTCCCTCATTATCCTATCCTCACCTGTGGGCTCGTGGCGTATATCAACCAGATGCACGGCAAGCTTAAATGCTAAATCCTGGCCGAAATACTGATTCATAAGCCTTTCCCAGGATGCCTTCATATCCTTGGATACCTTTGCAAAGCCGTACCCCGGAAGGTCTGTTATATAGAAGCCTCCGTCAACGTCGAAGTAGTTTATAAGCCTTGTTTTACCCGGAGTGGAGCTTACCTTTGCCATCTTCTTATTGTTTGAAATACAGTTGACAAGTGAGCTTTTTCCAACGTTGGATTTGCCTGTTATAACAACCTGAGGCCTGTTATCCTTTATAAAGCCGCCCGGATGGGCAGCGCTGGTAACAAACTTCATATTCAAATAGCTCATTATTTATTACCCTTTTTCTTGCTTAAGGCTACTTCAAGAACCTCATCCATATTCTCTACCTGAATAAACGTTATTTTTGACTTGACGTTTTCGGGTATTTCGTTAATATCCTTTTCGTTACCCTTGGGAATTACAACAGTTTTGATACCCAGGCGGTATGCCGCTAAGGATTTTTCCTTAAGACCGCCTATTTCCAAAACACGGCCCCTTAAGGTTATTTCACCTGTCATAGCAACATCCTTTTTTACGGGTATTCCCGTAAGAGCGGAAAGTACAGCCGTTGCCATTGTAATACCTGCAGAGGGACCATCCTTTGGTACTGCACCCTCCGGAACGTGGATGTGTATATCGTTTTCGGCAAAGACCTTAGGCTCAATATTGTATTTTGCAGCCCTTGACCTTATATAAGTAATACCTGCCGCTGCAGATTCCTTCATAACGTCGCCCAGGTGGCCTGTAAGCACTATATTACCCTTGCCGGGTATAACTGCCGCTTCAATAGTAAGTGTATCTCCGCCTACAGAGGTCCATGCAAGGCCCGTTACAAGGCCTACCTCATCATTTTTGTTAAGCTTATCACAGGAATATTTGCTTACACCAAGATATTCGGGAACGTCCTTTACACCGATTTTTATCTTGAGAGTGGGGTCCTCTGCTATTTTCCTTGCAGCCTTTCTGCAAAGGGCAGCCACCTCTCTTTCAAGCTCTCTTACACCTGATTCACGTGTGTACATATGAATTACGTCTGCCAATGCCTGGCGGGTAATGGTAAGCTGACCGGGCTTAAGTCCGTGATTTTCCTTCATCTTGGGAACAAGATATTTGGTTGCAATTTCTATTTTTTCATCATCGGTATAGCCTGATACGTTTATTACCTCCAGGCGGTCCAACAATGCGTGAGGTATTGTCTGAATTGTGTTAGCTGTGGTTATAAACAGTACGTTTGATAAATCGAAGGGCACCTCGAGATAATGGTCTCTGTACGCATTGTTCTGCTCTGCATCAAGCACCTCAAGAAGCGCAGACGCAGGGTCTCCCCTGAAATCGCCGTTAAGCTTATCTATCTCATCAAGCAGAAATACGGGATTCATGCTTTTTGCCTGCTTCATTCCTGCAATAATGCGTCCCGGTATAGAGCCTACGTAAGTACGCCTATGACCCCTTATTTCCGCCTCATCACGCATTCCGCCCAAAGACATACGCACAAACGAACGGTTCAAAGCCCTTGCAATGCTTCTGCCTATAGAGGTTTTACCTACGCCGGGAGGGCCGACAAGGCAAATTATAGAGCCCTTCATGCTGTTTGTTATTTTCTTAACCGCAAGGAATTCAAGCAAACGCTCCTTAACCTTCTCAAGGCCGTAATGGTCCTCATCAAGTATTTCCTGTGCATTTTTTATATCAAGATTATCCTGGGTATAGGTATCCCACGGAAGGTCCAATATCCAATCGAGATAGCTCCTTACAACAGCGCCCTCTGCAGAACCGGGGCCCATTTTAGAAAGCCTGTCCACCTCTTTAAGAGCCTTTTCAAGGGTTTCCTTGGGCAGCTTTGCATTTTTAAGCTTTTTTCTGTATTCCTTTGATTCCTCGTAAAGCTCATCACCTTCACCAAGCTCCTTTTGGATTGCCTTTTGCTGCTCCCTTAAGTAGTATTCTCTCTGGGATTTATCTATCTGCCTTTTTACACGTGTTGTTATACGCTTTTCCGTTTTTATAAGGTCCATTTCACGCATAAGTATAGAATAAGTCTTCTCGAGGCGCTTGTTTACGTATAGCTCCTCAAGTATAGCCTGCTTATCATCTATGCGCATAAAAATATTGGTTGCCACCATATCGCAGAATTCACCTGCGGCATCTGTATTATTCAATGCAAGCACTACCTCAGGCTGAAGCTTATCGGACATTTTAACGTAGTCCCCCATAAGCTCAACTGTAAGCCTGAAAATACTCTCCTCAAGAATAGCATCCTCGCTTATATCCTCCAGAGGCTCAACCTCAACGGAGAAATACGGTTTTTTCTGCTTATAGCTTACAATTTTAGCCCTTGAAACACCATCTACCAGTACGCGTATAACCTTACCGGGCATTTCAACAGTCTGCTTGATTTTACATATTGTGCCTATTGCGTATATGTCGTCCTCTTCGGGGTCAAAAATTCTTACATCCTTCTGGGCAACTAGGAAAATATAAGAATCCTGCTCCTTCGATTTCGTAACCGCGGCAACAGAGGGCTCACGACCGATATCAAAATTCATATAACCGTGAGGATATACCACCATGCCTCTTAAGGCTATCATAGGCAATTCCACAGTTACCTTGGGCTCATTTTCTGCTTTCAACCTTTCAAGAGTTGCTTCATCTATTATATTATCCATTAACTGTTCTCCTTAAAAATAAACGCTATTAATTATACTACAAAATGCCGTTATTTACAAGCACACTGCTCATTATATAAACCAATAAAAATCTGACAAAAGCCTGACAAAACACGGTGTTTGAGCTGTTTTTCATTGATAAATGACAACAAACTCCATTTAAGGCGGTATATATACCTCTCCCCCTTTCATCATACCCGTAAGAACAAGACGCCAAAAATTATTGTCAAATATATTTGACAAGGTGTGGGCTGTATGCTACAATGACGTTGTCTAATATATTTGACAGGAGCCAGTTATGAACGAGAAAATGAAGCAGGCGCGATTGAATAAAGGCTTATCGCAAACCGAGCTTGCAAAAATAATCGGCGTTTCCAGGCAGACAATAAACATGATTGAAAACAACGATTATAACCCTACGGTTGGGCTATGCCTTAAAATCTGCAAAGCCCTGGATTGTACGCTGAACGATTTATTTTGGGAGGACTGATTATGTTTAACGACGAGCGAATCAATGCCGAATGCGGAAAAATATACAGCAGAGGTATATTACTCACAGTGCTTGTAACTCTGCTTTATACCATAAGCAGAACTATAACCCTTATAATACAAGGAGAATTTAAGACACCAGTAACCTATACAGAGGCTGTAATCTTAATTCTCGGTATAGGCATGCTTTTAACGGGCTTTTTTCGATTTAATAAGGATCGTGATGAAAGAACTGTATATGAAAGGCATACTTTTTACAAAAAGGCTGCAAAAAGATTTGTTATTGCAGTTTTCGCCACTTACATTCTTACTATTCCCTTTACCACAGAGAAAATGCTCGGCGGGCAACCCCATAATCATCTCCTGATTTTATTGGAGGTGTTGGGCTTTTTATACATTTTTTATTCCTTCAAAACAAAGGGAATAAACATAAATTACAGCTTTATTTATGATGATAACCGTAATTACTATCGCAAGGTGTTTTCAAACGTGGGCTCACTTTGCCTTTGGCTTTTACTCCCATTTGCTGTTGCCGCTACATTTGAGCTTGTTGCCAACCAATCCTTTTCCGGCGCCTTAACAATTTTAATTGCATATACAAGCTCCACAATAGGGCTTTCAGCTGAGTACGTTTTTATATCAATGATTGAAAAAACCTCGTATAACACTGTAAACTCAACACAATTCGCATTGGGAACAAAAATTTCTATGACAGTGTGCCTTGGTGTGGAATTATTTCTTGCGATAATACAGGGTATCTACATACGGCTTGTTTC
>SVGI01000047.1 GCA_015056385.1 Clostridiales bacterium | reverse complement strand
ACAGGAAAAACTTGCATTAGAATGTGAAATAAGTCCTTCTTATCTCAGACTTATTGAACACGGAATTGCAAATCCAACAATTAACGAACTTTTGAAAATTGCTCAGGTTTTGAGCGTTAATCTTCAAAACCCATTCCCGTTGCCTGTTTTGGTAGATGTCGTATGAAGAATAACTCAAAATACGTTCTTTCCAAACTTTTCTGTCATAAAAATAATGATGGTAGACTTTTTTGTGTCTACCATCATTATATCATTTCATTAGGGGCGTGAGTAATAATGTTAAACCCGACAGATTTATATATCTGCCGGGTTTTATCATAATACTGCTTTTGTTAAACAAATCAGGGTTAAGGATTTAGTAAGCTCCACTCTTTTCTTGTTATTGCGTACGCGTAAGAAATCCCATTCTTTTCATCAGGATATTCCTTTACCTTTTTCATTCCATTCGCAATAGCAGTAGAATACGACCCAACATTTGTATATTTCATATAGGAGTATAGGCAATCATATTCCGTATTTTTAAATACCCAATCTCTAACAGCTCTTGCTGCTTCGCTACCAAAGCCTTGTCTCCAATATTTCTTATGAATGTGATATCCAATTTCGGGAAGAAATTCACCATCAATATTTTGAATGGTTATTCCACAGTCGCCAATAAATCCGCCTGTTTCCTTCAAAATTACAGCCCATATACCAAAGCCATAATTTTGATAATTCTGAATATTCCATTCAATCCAATGCTTTGTCATTTCTGCATCATAAGGTTTCGGATAATGCTGCATAGTTTCTGCATCGGACAGAATTTCGAATAACGCTTCAAAATCCTTCGGAGTATAATCTCTTAATATTAACCGTGCTGTTTCAAGTACCATTGTCTTCCCTACACTTTACTATTGTTTCCGTAACGTTGGTTAGTACGAGCTCATTTTTTTGGTTATATGCGAAAAACGTTAGCTCGACTATGCCGTTTCTTGCATTACGTCTTGTAAGGTTTGTAACCTCCACGTGCGCCGTAAGTATATCCTCTGCGTAAACGGGCTTTATCCATTCTATTTTGGTTGACTTCCCTGCTATCATCTCATCCCCGAATATATCCACATCGCGATATAATCTCCATAAGGACATAAAGGACATAACACCGGGAGCAATTATATCTCCAAATACGGTTTTACGGGCGTATTCCTCGTCCAGATGTACGGGGGCACTGTCGTAATCCTTGGCAAATGCCATCATTTTTTCTTTTTCTATTGTAACGGGGCCTATATTAAGAACCGTACCCATCTTTATATCGTCAAAATACATATTGTTCCGCTTTCAAGTTTACAAAGAAAGGGAGCGCACTGCCGTACGTTCCCGCTTTGTTTTTACGTAGTAATCGGTATAATGTACCAATTAGAAAAGTATTATCAAAAACTGTGATACAAGCACAACAGCTATCAGCGCTATGGGATACGTAGCTGCATAGGCTGCCGCAACGTCCTCTGTGCCTGCCGTTGAAATGAGCGTACCTAAAGCAGGTGTGCTTGTCATACCGCCTGTGATAGAGCCGAGGTTGTTAAGCAGGCTAAGCTTGAGAACATACTTGGCAAAGAGGAAGCCTACAAGCATAGGTACAACAGTCATAATAATACCGTATACGAAATACATGGGGTCGAAGTTTGCAACAAACTCTGCGCCGCCGGGAATACCTGCGCCAACCAGGAAAAGAACAAGGCCAAGCTCTCTGAAAAGCTTAAGTGTGGACTGCTTTGGCATCATATTAACTCTGCCTACTCTGCCGAAGTGACCGAATACAAGTGATGAAAGCAAGCATCCGCCTGTTGTTGTAAGTGAGAAGCATGTACCACTAAGACCTTCTGCAGAAAGGGGTATCTTGATTCTTCCGAGGAAAATACCAACGATTGCCGCAAAGAAGAATGCTGCGAAGCCGTGGCCGTCAAAATCGAGAAGCCTTTTTGTGAAGGGCTTCTTTTCTTTTTCTACTGCATCAACAACAAGCTTTGCACGCTCTTCCTCCATATTTGCCTTTGAAAGCTTGGGAATGAGCTGAACAAAAAGAACAACGCCGATAACACCGAAAATATATGCTATGCCGTGGCCAACTGAAACAAGGCTTGTGTACTGCTCTGCAACAGTCGCCTTTGCAGCTGAGAAAGCAGGTGTGGACGTAAGGGAGCCTGAAAGAAGGCCCACTATCATTGCGGTAAAGCCCTCTGAGTTTTCAATAGAGGCGCCGAAGCCTATAACTCTGCCAAGGTATATACAACCAACAGCGGCAACACCGCCGAAGAGTATAATTACAAGACCCAAAAGAACGTATGATTTGAAGTTTTTCTTCATGTTACCAAAGAACTTGGGACCTGCAATAAAGCCTACTGAGGTAACGAAGAGTATAAGGCCGAGGCTTTCAATAATTTCAAGTGATTTTTCCGCAAAATTAACTAAAACCTCTTTGCCGTCAACAATTGTTTTTATAGTAAGCTGACCCTCAAGCTGTGTGTAAAACAATGCACCGAACAAAAGCGCAATAACAAATACACCTGCATCACCAAGGGAAACGCCCTTTACTGTTATCCTGCCAAGGACATATCCAAGGAACAATACCGCCATAACACAGAACATCAGAAACGTTATGCCTGTTACGGGAATTACTCCGCCAAATAAATTCATTTTATCACCGTTACTTTCTATAAAGAAAGCTTTCCTTTCCTGCGGAATTATGGCTTTCATTGCAATATAACAACGAAAGCCACAAATCTGCGTGAAAATTTTATTTTCTCTATATACTTTTTATTATTTCTTGTTTACGTAGTTGGGAAGAAGCTTGGGAGATACTGCGCAGGTATCAATTCCCGCGTTTTCTATCTCGCTTTCGAATTTTGCAACGTGATCGAGTGTAAGCTTACCTACTGTTGTATCCTTTGCCCTTTTAGCTGCGTTCTGACCGGCACTTCTGCCGAATACGATAATATCGAGTAATGAATTGCCCATAAGCCTGTTTTTACCGTGAATTCCGCCAACAGCCTCACCAGCTACGAAAAGGTTTTCAACGTTTGTAGTCATACAGTCGGGAGTTATATCAAGTCCGCCGTTCTGATAATGGAGTGTGGGGTAAACAAGTATAGGCTCTCTGCGGATGTCTATACCGTACTGGCCGAACATTCTCATCATAGCGGGGATTCTTGCTTCGATAGTACCCTCGCCGCCTATTTTTTCGATCATAGGAGTATCGAGCCATACCGCAAGACCGCTGCCTGTGTCTACACCGTTTTCCCTTTGTGAGCACTCACGGATAATTGATGCAGCTGTAACGTCTCTTGTTTCGAGGGGGTGCATAAACACCTCACCGTTTACGTTAACGAGCTTTGCGCCCAGTGAGCGAACCTTCTCTGTAACGAGAGCGCCGAAAATTTGCTCGGGGAATGCTGCGCCTGTAGGGTGATACTGTAACGTTTCTGCGTAAAGAAGCCTTGCGCCTGCCCTGTAGCCCAGAACAAGTCCGTCTGCTGTTGCGCCGTAATGGTTTGACGTGGGGAAGCCCTGGTAGTGCATACGTCCTGCACCGCCTGTTGCAATTATAACTGTTTTTGCCCTTGCAACGTAAAGCTCCTTGGTTTCCATATTCATAAGAACAGCGCCTGCTGCCTTACCGTTTTCATCAAGAATAAGCTCGATAGCGGCAGTAAAATCAACCACGGGAATCTGACGGTTGAAAACCTCATCCCTGAGAGTTCTCATAATTTCAGCGCCTGAGTAGTCCTTTGCGGCGTGCATACGCTTTCTTGACGTACCGCCGCCGTGGGTGGTTATCATGTTTCCGTCTTTATCCTTATCGAATTCGACACCTAAATTTGAAAGCCACTGAATAGCCTCGGGAGCGTCGCACACGAGCTTTGAAAGAAGCTCTCTCTTTGCTGCGAAATGGCCGCCGCCGAATGCGTCTATAAAGTGAATAGCAGGAGAATCGTTAGGCTTGTCTGCAGCCTGTATACCTCCCTCTGCCATCATAGTATTTGCATCGCCGATACGGAGCTTTGTTACTATCATAACGTTTGCGCCTGCCTCATGAGCTTCGATAGCAGCAGATGAGCCTGCGCCGCCTCCGCCGATAACAAGTACGTCTACGTCGTAATCGGGATTTTCAAGATCAACATCCTCTGCAGATATTCTGCTGTGTGCCTGGAGCATTTCTGCAAGCTCGTGAGGAACCTTATCACCCTTGTTAGGGCCGATTTTAAGCTCGCTGAATTCCTCCTTCTTATAGTCAGGGTGGAATGCCGAAAGAAGCTCCTCCTTCTGCTGTGCAGACATTCTTTCGGGCTCATAAGCTATATTTTTTTCTCTTGCAGCTTCAACAGCGGCAAGTGATTTTTGAAAATTTTCAGAATACATTGGCTATTCCCCCTTATTTCTCAATCTCACGGGTATTATAAAGCTCCTTCATTTCCTCAATAGGCTTTTGCATAAGAGCCTCAATGAGTTCCTTAAAGTCGCCGTTTTTAATTTCCTTAACTCTTTCCTCGAGATGCTCACATCCCGGGGCAAGATACTTGCCGTTGATTCTTCTTGCAAGCATTGCAACCTGGGGGTGTGAAATTCCCGCAGGACATCTGGAGGAACATACTCCGCACATTACACAGTCGAAGGACTCCTCTGCGCATTTCTCGAAATCACCCCTCTGGGCGTATGCTATGTACTGCATTACGTTGAGCTTCTGCGTACAGCTTTTCGTACAGGCATTACATCCGATACAGGCGTATATCTCGGGGTAAAGTTGCATCATAACAGCCTCTGTTGTGGGTATTTTTTCCATATCGTATACCTGCTTTACCAAAGGGAAGAACGGCAGCGTGGCAATATACATATTGTCCTCTACCTTTGTCTGACAAGCAAGACCCACCTTAAGTTCCCTGTCGCCCTTTATTCTGTAAATAGTAGCGCATGCGCCGCAGAAGCCGTTACGGCATCCGCAGCCTCTTACAAGCTGATAACCTGCATACTCCATAGCTGTCATAATGGTAAGATTACCTGGGACAGCATATTTTTTACCGAAAAGAAATATATTAACAGTATTTCCCATTTCAATACTCTCCTTTAATATTCGCCTGGAAGCTCATCGAGCTCATCACAACGGAATACGGGACCGTCCTTGCAAACGTACTTTGCACCGACGTTACATCTTCCGCATTTTCCTATACCGCATTTCATACGCAGCTCAAGAGTTGTATATACCTGAGTTTTATCGAAGCCCATTGATATAAGGCCCTCAAGAGTGAACTTAATCATTATGGGAGGTCCGCAAAGAACTGCAGTTTTGTTTGTATTAAAGCCCAGCTCCTTTACATAGTTGGGAACAAAGCCAACGTGGCCGTCCCATCCCTCCTGGGCACGGTCGATGGTAAGGTGTACGTTAACCCCTGCATCCCTTGACCATTCATCTATTATTTCCCTGTAATCCAAAAGGTCGTCCTTGCTTCTTGAGCCGTAAACGATATCAATATCACCGTATCTTTCTCTGTAATGACGGCAGTAATTGATTACGGAACGCAGGGGAGCAAGGCCTACGCCGCCTGCAATAAACAGCATATTTTTGCCAACAAACTCTGTATCAACGGGAAACGGCTTTCCGTAGGGCCCTCTTATTGTAATCTGCTGACCAACCTCCGCCCCATGGAGCCACTCTGTAACGCATCCGCATTTTTTAATGGAAAATTCCATATATTCCGTATTTGTAGGTGATGACGTTATAGAAAACATAGCCTCGCCTACTCCGGGAATTGAAAGCATTGCGCACTGACCGGGCATATGGTCGAATGCCTTTTTCCCGTCTGTTGCCACAACCCTGAAGGTCTTTATATCGGGAGTATCTATGCGCACGTCGGTAATAATACCTACCTTGGGTATCAAGGTTTCGTTTATATTATTCATTACCCTTACCTCCCAGCTTTTTTATTACCTTTACTATATTCATTGAGATCGGGCATCTTGAAACACAGCGTCCGCAGCCTACGCAGCTGAATACACCATCGTTATTTTCAGGAAAATAAACGAGCTTATGCATAAATCTCTGGCGGAAGCGTTCCTTCTGGGTGTTTCTGTTGTTGCCGTGAGCCATTTTTGTAAATTCCGAATACATACATGAATCCCAGCATCTGTATCTGATAACACCCTTGCCCGTGTTGAAATCCTTTATGTCGTAACACTGGCACGTAGGGCATACAAACGTACACGTACCGCAGCCGATGCAGCTTTCTGAAAGCTCTGCCCACCGGGGATCATCGAAAAACTCCTGTGTTTTTCCGCCGCCAAACATGCTTACGTCAAGCTTTGCAAGGGGGAGCTTTTTCATAATTTCTGCAATAGCATTTTTCTCCTTGCAAACCTCCTCATCACAGGCCTCCTGTGTAAGATCCGCCAAAAGGCTCATAAGCTTTTCACCCTTTTGGGTGTTTGCCTGCATATAAAGGTCTGCCTGTGTTTTCCAGCAGGAAACGTCTCCCTTGGGAGATGCGGGATCTATACCGAATGCAGTACAGAAGCAGGCTTCGTTAGGTCTGTTACATGCAACTGAAACGACTATACCGTGCTCACGCTTCGTGGCATAATAGCTGTCGTAGGGCTGTGTTAAAAATACTCTGTCGAGAATTTCAAGAGCCTGAACGTCGCATGCACGTACGCCGAAAACCACAAAATCCTCTGAGGCCTTTCTTGTATCTACAACCTCAATATTTTTACCCTCGACCTTAAACTCCATCATATCCTCTGTCTGAGGAAAGAAAATGTCCTTGGGGCCCTTTACTGTATTAAGTGAATTACTCCACTCCTTACCCTCTTCCCATTTTGTATACTCAGACTTGCCGTCTGCTCTGTCCACGGGAAGATAAAGGGACATATTTTTTGATATTTCGGCAAACATATTGCCAAGCTTATCAAGAGAAATCTTAAGCATCTTCACCCCTCCTGTTGAATACGTCTGAGGGTTCAATATCCTCCGCGGTGTAATTTACCAGGGGAGCCCTTGAGCCAACCTCTGCCCCTGCCTGATATTCTCCGTAAAAATCATTCATATCCTTTATAAACTTTCTGTTCAAAAGGTGGAGCGGAATATTTTGGGGGCATACTCTTGAGCATTCACCGCAGTCCGTACATCTGCCTGCTACGTGAAAGGCTCTTATAATATGGAACATCTGCTCCTCAAAGCTGTTTGCGGGAGATTTATTTTCAACACCTGAATTGGGGTTGTCGAACACGCACTTTTCGCAGGTACATGCAGGGCAGGCATCGCGACAGGCGTTACATCTGATACACCTTGAAAGCTCGTTCTGCCAGAAGGCAAATCTTTCGTCAGGTGTCATACTCTCAAGCCTTTCAACCTCGTCAAAGCGGCCGGAGCTTATCTCCTCCCCTGATTCACCTAAAAGCTCATCATAGGCAACGTGCTTTTTGCTCTTGCAGTTGACACATCTTTCGGCAAGCACCCTTGATTTTTCAATCTTAACGTCGCCATTGTAAAGAGTGCTTACAACAAGCTCATCACTGCTGTAATCAACTGAAAGAACACCGTCTCCTGCTATGCTCTTTATTTTGTCAATATCAACCATGCCGCCGCACTGCACACCGACTGCATACACGCTTTCCCTGTTGAATCTGTGCTCTGTAAGAAGCTGATTAAAGCTGTATGTATCACAGGGCTTAAGGAATACAAGTATTTTACCTGTGATTGAGTCTGTCTTTTTTATAAGATATTTAGAGAGGTTTGCTGCTGAAAAATCACCGTATACAAAGGCCTCGGAAAGCTCCTCGGCGGATTTGAAAACACCTGGAGTAACGTCGTAATCGTACTCGCCCTTTTTCCAGCCGAGAACTGCGCTTACAGTACCGTTATTCAACAGCGCTGTTGCCCTTTCAACAAGCATTTGAGTTGTTATTTTTTGCATCTCAAATCCTCCAATCTCTTATTTTCACCAAGAGAAACAACCTTTTCAACAAAGTCGTTCATTGTTGCCGCAAACTTTGCACCCTCTGCGGCGGAAACCCATTCTACACGGGTACGCTCCTTTTCTATGCCGAGATAATCAAACATAGAAAACAGCGCCGCCATACGTCTTCTTGTGTAATAGTTACCTGAGGTGTAGTGGCAGTCCCCCGGATGACAGCCGCAGATTATAACACCGTCTGCACCTCTCTGGAATGCTCTCAAAATAAACATGGGGTTTACTCTGCAGGAGCAGGGAACCTTGATTATTTTTACCTCTGCGGGATAGCTGAGCCTGTTGTTTCCTGCAAGGTCGGCGCCTGCGTAAGAGCACCAGTTACAGCAAAACGCTACAATTAATGGCTTATATTCTTTTACTTGCATATTGCGTCAACCTCCGCCATAATCTGCATATTCTTAAATCCGTTCAAATCCATAGCGCCGGAGGGGCATGCAACCGTACATGCACCGCAGCCCTGACATACAGCAGGATTTACAACGGCAACTCTTCTTATTTTAACTGTTCTGTTCGGGCCGGGGAATTCCTTATCCTCGTAGGTAATAGCGCCGTAGGGACATACTCTTTCACAGCTTGAGCAGCCGTTACACATAAGAGGATCAGAGCTTGCAACGCAGGGGTTGCCTGTAAGCTTATCCTTAGCAAGAAGGCCTATAACCTTTGCAGCAGCCGCGCCTGCCTGTGAAACTGTTTCGGGAATATCCTTGGGTCCCTGGCACGTGCCTGAAAGGAAAACACCTGCCGTGGGACTTTCTACGGGGCGGAGCTTGGGGTGAGCCTCTGTAAAAAAGTCGTTTGTATCCATACTTGCAGTAAGCATTGTTGCAAGGGAACGTGCGGACTTATCCGGCTCAATAGCTGCGGCAAGAACAACAAGATCTGCATCAATGTTAATCTGCTTGTTTGCAATAAGGTCGCTGGCTCTTACCTTAAGCTTATCCCCCTCGGGAGTGATCTTACCTACCATACCCTTTACGTAGTGTACGCCGTATTCCTCAACTGCCCTTCTCTGGAATTCATCAAAGTTTTTACCGGGAGTTCTTACGTCTATATAGAATACGTAAACCTCCGTATCGGGATATTTATCTCTTATAAGCATTGCGTGCTTTGCAGTGTACATACAGCAAATCTTGGAACAATACTCCTTACCCTTTTCAGCGTGAGCGGCACAGCGTGAGCCCACACACTGTACGAACACGATCTTTTCGGGATGCTTGCCGTCTGAAGGTCTTAAGAGCTTACCTGCTGTGGGGCCTGCGGCGTTTGTAAGCCTTTCAAATTCAAGAGAAGTAATTACATCCTTGGACTGGCTGTACGCATATTCATCAAACTTATCCATCGAGATAGGGTTAAAGCCCGTTGCTACAACGATAGCGCCGTACTTTTCCTCAATAATCTGATCCTTCTGCTTATAGTCGATAGCACCTACCTCGCAGAATTTTGAGCAAACACCGCACTTGCCTGTTTTAAGCATTGTGCAGTAGTTAGGATCGATAGTGGCAACCTTAGGTACAGCCTGGGCAAATGGAATATAAATTGCCTTTCTGTTATCCATACCGAGGTTAAATTCGTTGGGAACCTTCCTTTGAGGACACTTTTCCACACAAGCGCCACAGCCTGTACATTTTTCCTCGTCAACGTAGCGGGCTCTTTTCCTTATTTTAACCGTAAAATTTCCTACAAAGCCCTTTACCTCCTCTACATCGCTGTATGAGAAGATTCTTACGTTATCGTGCTGGGCAACGTCCACCATTTTAGGCGTGAGAATACAGGCAGCACAGTCCAGAGTAGGAAAGGTTTTATCCAGCTGAGCCATTTTTCCGCCGATAGTGGCTTTCTTTTCAACTATATCCACCTTGAAGCCTGCATCTGCAATATCAAGAGCCGTCTGGATACCTGCAATACCTCCGCCTATAACAAGGGCGCGCTTTGTTACGGGAGATTCACCCGGGGTAAGAGGCGCATTAAGGTTAACCTTTGCAACCGCTGCCTTACCCAATATTATTGCTTTTTCAGTGCCTACAGGCATTTCCTTATGTACCCATGAGCACTGCTCACGGATATTAGCTATTTCAACCATATAGGGATTGATTCCTGCTGCTGCAGCAGATTTACGGAACGTAACCTCGTGCATACGGGGTGAGCACGAGCAAACAACAATACCTGTAAGCTTATGCTCCCTTACGGAATCCTTTATAAGATTCTGACCTGCCTGTGAACACATATACTGATAGTCGGTGGAAAAAACAACGCCCGGCTCATTTTTCAATGCCGCCGCTACTGCCTTTACGTCAACAGTGCCTGCAATATTACTTCCGCACCAACATACGAATACGCCTATTCTTTGCATCGTTTTCCTCCTTACCTTGTGTATTTTCTGAACGCGCTGACCAACGCCTGCTGAGGCATATCCTCATCAAGAAGAGCAGGTATAGCGTCTGCCTTAAGGTGATTGCCACCCTGCTTTCTTATTGCGCACAGGCGTACGGCCTCTACCAATTTTGCGGGCTCTACCCCCCTGGGACATCTCTCCACACAGGCAAAGCACGAAAGACATTTATAAATAGAGGCTGAATTGAGCAAGGGCTCAATATCACCGCTTTCCACCATGTAAACGAACTGGTGAGGATGATACTCCATCTCATCAAAGGATGGGCACGTGGCGGTGCATTTGCCGCACTTCATGCACTTTTTAGGATTAACTCCGCTTATGCGGATAATTTCATCCTTGAAATTTTTATTTTCCATCTGCATCCTCCTTTACACCCAAAGCCTCTGCAAGAAGCTCTGTAAAGTATATTACGGGAATGTCCGCACCGTTTTTAATAAGGTTATATTTGCAAAGAGGGCATGCGGTTATTATCATATCCGCACCCTGAGCCTTTGCATTTGTAATTATATCCGTGCTCTTTTTTCTTGCTGACTGAGAATCCTCCAGTACAATATATCCGCCGCAGCATTCATTTCTGTTTGCGTATATAACAGGCTCTGCGCCCATTGCAAGAATAAGGTCCTCTATTATTCTGGGATTTTCAGGGTCATCCATTTTCATTACGGAGGACGGCCTTAACAGGAGGCATCCGTAATACGCGCCTATTTTTTTGCCCTTAAGGGGATTTACAACCGCTTCCTTAACCTTATCAAAGCCAACAACGTCGCGAAGCAGCTCAAGGTAATGATACACCTCTGCCTCTCCGTTATATGAGCCCTCACCCATATATCTGTTGACCTTATCGGCAAAGCCCATATCGTTTTTCATACAGTGATTTGTTTGCTTGATAACGTTATGGCATCCGGAGCACACGGTAACCAGGGGCTGACCCTTTTCACTTGCAGCCCTTAAGGCTCTTACAGAGGAAAGCTTGTTTGCAACCTCATCCCTTGCAGAGGAAAAAACGCCTCCGCAGCACTGCCACTCCTCTATTTCCTCTAACGTAATCCCGAGAGCCTCTGCGCATTTATATGAATATTTATCCAATTCCCTTGCCTTATTTTTAAGGGTACATCCAGGGAAATAACTGACCTTCATTTATCGTTCCTCCTAATAGGTATATTGAGTAAACACCCATCAACCAGACAAATTTCTAATCGGTATATTATATCACATAGGGCTATGTTTTTCAATTATGAAAAGAGGCAAAAGTCCCTATATTTTAACGTAAATTGACATACCAAATATTGTTACAGGGCGCCCTGTACCGCCTGTAATACGCCGTACAAAGCACTGAAATGATATAATGATGGTAGACACAAAAAAGTCTACCATCATTATTTTTATGACAGAAAAGTTTGGAAAGAACGTATTTTGAGTTATTCTTCATACGACATCTACCAAAACAGGCAACGGGAATGGGTTTTGAAGATTAACGCCCAAAATCTGAGCAATTTTCAAAAGTTCGTTAATTGTTGGATTTGCAATTCCGTGTTCAATAAGTCTGAGATAAGAAGGACTTATTTCACATTCTAATGCAAGTTTTTCCTGTGTCATGTTTTTTATCTTGCGA
>SVGI01000046.1 GCA_015056385.1 Clostridiales bacterium | reverse complement strand
TCTATAGTTGCGCTTGTAACTCCGTTTAATGAAGATAAAACCATTAACTTTAAGAAGCTTGACGATCTTTGCCAGTGGCACGTAGATAATAAAACAGATGCGATACTCGTTCTCGGCACAACGGGCGAATCCAGCACCATGAGCCATGAGGAAGACGATGCTGTTTGCGAATATGTAATCAAAAATTTTAAGGGCAAGATACCGATTATCGTAGGTACCGGCTCCAACTCCACAGAAACTGCATGTGAAAAATCTATCCGCGCAGAAAAATTAGGCGCAGATGCGGTATTGCTTATCTCTCCCTACTACAATAAGGCAAATACAGAGGGTATGTACAGGCACTTTGCAGATGTTGCGCAGAAGATAAATATTCCCATAATTCTCTACAACGTTCCCTCACGTACAGGCTGTACAATCCCCGTATCCGTTGTTGAGCGTCTTTCAAAAATTGACAATATCGTTGGTATCAAGGAAGCAAGCGGCGACCTTGGCTATGCAATGAAAATATCCAGGTTTTTGAGTGATGATTTCCTTATGTGGAGCGGTAACGACGATATCGTTATTCCTATGCTCTCTATTGGCGCAACAGGTGTTATTTCTGTTTGGGCAAACGTTATGCCTCACGAGGTAAGCAGTATGGTTTCACTTTTCCACAACGGTAAAAAGGAAGAGGCTCTTAAAATCCAGCTTGATAACCTCGACCTTATTAACGCACTCTTTATAGAGGTTAACCCCATTCCCGTAAAGGAGGCTATGAACCTTATGGGCTTTGAGGTTGGCGGATACAGGCTTCCCCTCTGGGAAATGAACGAGGATAATAAGGCAAAGCTCAAGGCTGTTATGGAAAAAGCAGGGCTTGTAAAATAAGGCGGAAATTATGGATATATTACTTGTGGGATACGGCCGCATGGGCCGCTTGATTGCAGATACCGTTTCTTCTCTTGAGGATTGCTGTGTTTGCGGCATTATAGATATAGATGATATGCCCCGCCTGGCTTCAATGAGCACAAGATGCGATGTGATAATCGATTTTTCACATCCCGATATGCTTAAGCCTATGGCTGAATACGTTAAGCGTATGGGTGTGCCCGTTGTAAGTGGTACAACCAATATGACAGCTGATGATATTGCTCTTTTTGATTCGTTGGGCGAATATGCTCCCGTAATACACGCCGCAAACTTTTCAATAGGAATTGCGGCACTTAAAAAGGCAATACAGTCTGTTACTCCTGTTTTAGGCGCAAGCTACGATATTGAAATCACAGAGGCACATCACAAGCATAAAATAGATGCCCCCAGCGGCACAGCCAAAATGCTTTTTAACACCGTAAACGAAAACGGGGAATACACTCCCGTTTACGGGCGTACTCCCGAAAGCGGTAAGAGGGAGAAAAAAGAGGTTGGCATCCACGCATTGAGAGGTGGAAGCGTTGCCGGTGAGCACGCCGTATATTACCTTGGCGAGGGGGAAAGGGTTATGCTTTCTCATTCTGCAGAGGGTAGGCAGGTATTCGTAAACGGCGCTATCGAGGCTGCAAGGCGAATTGTTTCAAAGCCCAATGGTGTATATACATTTGAGCAGCTTCTCTTCGGTGAATAATATACAGCAAAAAATCAAGCCGTCCATCAAAGGACGGCTTTTTTGTGTTTTACGATAATTGCCTTGAGGCAAGCATTGCCGTAGCCCTTACGGCGCTCATTGCGGATTGCTCGTAAAGCCTGTCCGGCATTTTGGAAAATGCTACTACACCCCCTACAATATCGCTGTTTAATATTATAGGGCATATACATTGGGCGTAGTATTCGTTGCTGTCGTGCTCGTTTGCCGTAATAAGTATGGGTAATACAGACGTTGTCTGTGAGGTAAATGTAGGCTTAAATTTAGCCAGTGCCTTTTCCATATCCTTACTTATTGGCATAGACGCGTATTCCTTTTTGGATGCCCCCGCAACAGATATAACGCAGTCGTTATCCGTTATTATAACAGGGCAGCCCAGGGCCCCTGAAAGCGCCTCGGAGTATTCATCGGCATATGTGCCAAGCTCCTTAATCGGCGAATATTTTTTGAGGGTAATGCTTGAATCACCGCCCGTATATATTTCAAGAGGCTCACCCTCCTTAAGGCGCATAGTACGCCTTATTTCCTTGGGTATAACTATCCTGCCAAGCTCATCAATACGGCGCACAATTCCCGTTGCTTTCATATATAAAAATCTCCTTTAATTCAAATCGTGATATTATTATTTGTGAGAAAAGGGAATTTATACGGCAAAAATTTACTTTTGAAATGAAATATGATACAATGAAAAAGATCTGATTCTGTGGATTTGTGCAAATGATTGTAAGATAATTTAATCGAATGAAAATCTTATGCTTAGCTGTTGATGGTGTTGCGCGGCGCTATTTTATTAAGTGTTTCTTACGCGATTGATATGGCGGATGGACTTATACGACATAACCATATGGTATGAAATTTCAGAGCGGGACTACTTACGTCTTTGTGCTTTTACGGAAAAATAATAAACACCCGCACCAAATACTAAAATTTTACGGCACCTTGATTTCACTGTGCGGTTGTTTTTTTAATACAATATGTATTGCTAAACGAAATTTGTCGAATTGTATTTACTTTACTTCCAGAAAAGATTATAATTAAAAATATAGTAGAAAATGTTATGGAATTAGGCGAAATGAAGACATCCTCTAAACCATTTTCTGTACATTCGGGCGGGCAACCGGACATTTTGGTGATTGCACTGTCTTTTGAAGGGGGGATAGGTTATGAATGACAAAAATTTAGAATTCGATAATGATTTTGCCGAAATTTGGCCGCTGGAAGGCGGACTAAACTCCCGAAAAATTACAGCAGCAAAAGGTAAAAGCAAAACGCAGCGTGTCTTCGCCGGTGGTTTGAAGGCGGTGGCCGCCGTTGCCGCCGTGGTTATTGCGACCGTAGCAGTTGCTACTCTGTATGTAACCTGTGTCGCGGAAAGCATCCTGCCTGATGAGGCTACAATTCATGTAAAGGCTTTTAACCGGGATGGTGAGGAGATCCGTTATGTATTGAGTGAGGTGCCGGACAATGCTGGGGATGACATTGGTGTTCCGGTGGAAGAAGGCAATTTGGACAATGATATTGAATCACTGCATTTTGTTGGCCTTAAGAACACGCAGAAATATCTGCTTACCTTCTTCAGCAGTGCATCGGCGGAGCCGGTGGGATCGTTTTCTTTTGTAACCGGTTCGGTATCTACGCCTATGCCAGACCCAACGCCTGAGCTTGATCCTACGCCTGAGCCAACGCCCGAGCCAACGCCCGAGCCAACACCCGAGCCAACACCCGAGCCAACGCCCGAGCCAACGCCCGAGCCAACGCCTGAGCCAACGCCCGAGCCTACGCCTGAGCCAACGCCCAAGCCTACGCCCAAGCCAACGCCTAAGCCAACACCTGAGCCTGTATACGATCCTGTCATTTACAGGCTGCCCCCTGGACTCAAGATTCTGTCCAGTGATTTTGACAGTATTTCTATTCACGAAGGTCAGTTCTCCTTCTCTCTTATGAGTGGCAATAACGTTGTGGAAACTGTCACCAATGATGCGGACGGCAATTTCTTTTTTAGTGCCATCTCCATCTCTGCCCCTGGTGATTATACTTATACAGTGCGGGAGAATGCTGGGAGTGTTCCCGGGATGATATATGACCGTACGGTGTATACCATCACACTCTCTGCGGTGGATGCAGATGGTGTGCTGGAGATTGTTGATGACAACATCTCAGACGTTTCCGGAAGCCGTGTTGAATTCCTGCGTTTTGAGAACTTCTTTGAGGTCCAGCCAGTCTCCTTTACGTTGACCGGTACCAAGATTCTGGAAGGCAGATCTATGGAAGCTGGCGAGTTTGAATTCATCCTGACAGAAAACGGCAGCAATATGCCCGCGACATATACTGCCTACAACAATGCCGACGGTACATTCTCCTTTGACCTGCAGTATATGACGCCCGGCACCTATAGCTACACCCTGCGGGAAGTGGATGGTGGACTGGAGGGCATCAAATATGCCGACGACTTCTATGAGGTGATTGTTGATGTCACACTTGGAGAGGATGGAACACTCTCCGCTGCAGCCACTGGCTTGTATAAAAACGGTAAACCGGAAAACGATATTGTGTTCACGAACTACTACACCGCGCCCGTATATCTCTTCACCGTTCCTAACGCACCGGAGAACAGCAATGTTTACCTTTTGGATGGAAATCAGCAGGTATATGAGGGATGGTTTGCCGAAGGAGATCTTGTAACATTTTGGGTAGACCCGCCGGCAACCCCTGCTCAAACTTATTACTACACCGACACTATTTGCGAAAGCTTGATGCCTGACATTGTCATCCAGAATAATATGGCCAGTATCGAAAGCGGCCCCTTCTACTTCTCTTTCCAGATGCCCGCGCGAAGTGTCGGCCCGAACGATATTATAATCAACGATCCTGTTGTAGCAAATTAATAACAAATAAAATCAACAAATTGGGAGGAATTACAATGAAAAGAAAAGGAAAAGCCATTAAGCGTGTGATCATCATTATTCTGCTGGCTGTTGTATTGGCCGTGCTGCTGTTCCCCGATTACAATCCTCTGCTCAGCGAAAGTGGCAAGGCTGCCGCAAACGCACAGATCCAGTCCACATTTGGTGCACTGTTCACTGGCAGCGGAATGCTGACACCTGCCAACCTGATGGCTGCCGCCGCTGCTTTGATTATGGTTTATTTGGCCACAACGCTGTTCTGTGGCATCCTATCCCTGTTCGCCAAGAGAAGTAACCGCTCTAAGTCTGTTGCCGAGCTGTTTATCAGTATCGCCAAATGCGTTGGTGCAATCGTTGGTATTGTCTGGGCACTGAGTGCCGTCGGTGTGAATCTGACCGGTATCTTTGCTTCCCTTGGAATTCTCTCTCTGATCGTCGGTTTCGGCGCCCAGAGCTTGATTGAGGACGCTATCACTGGTATCTTCATCATCTTTGAAGGTCAGTATCAGGTGGGTGACATCATCGTGTTAGACGGTTTCCGTGGTACAGTGGAAAACATCGGTATCCGTACCACTACCATCAAGGACACTGGTGGAAACCTGAAGGTTATCAATAACTCCGACATCCGTAATCTGCAGAACCGTTCCCGCAATGCTTCTTTGGTGGTTAGCGAGATCGGTATGCGTTATGAGGACCGCATCGAGGATGTGGAGAAGGTCCTTATACCTGCCCTGCAGGACATTTACGAGCGAAACAAGGACATCTATCTGGCTCCGCCCAGATATGTTGGTGTTGAGGCTTTGGCTGATTCTGCTGTGGTGCTGCGTGTTGTTGCAGACGTTACAGAAGAGAACATCTTTGTTGGCCGCAGAACTTTGAATCGCGAATTGAAGATCTTGTTTGACAACAACAACATTGAGGTACCCTTTCCCCAGGTTGTGGTTCATCGTGGTGAATGATCGTTGGCACCGAAGAGAACGGAAATTCAACCGACAATTCTTTAACAATTAATGGAACTGCCGCACAGAAACTTTTATTTCTGCGCGGCAGTATTTGTTTTCTGGAAACTAAATTACATTGATAGAAATTGTACAGGCAAAGAAAAACCGTCGACGTTTTTAGGCTCTGTCTGAATTTATCTCATTACAGCCTGACCCTCTATACATCGCACAATTCCCGTTGTTTTCATATATATAAATCTCCTCTTAAAGGATAACCTATGGTCTATAAAAGTAATCATATTAGAGGTTTATTGACAAAAAACCATCCTGTATTATAATATATAATATTCTCATGTAACAACAATAATCAAATTTGTTCAGCAGGTGAAACTATGGTATTTGAGAACAATAAAAACAAGGCTGTAACCTTCAGCTATGACGACGGTGTAACCCAGGATATACGCCTTATTGAACTTTTGAATAAATACGGTCTTAAATGTACCTTTAATCTTAATTCAGGGCTTTTATCTCAAAAGGGTATACTTATGCGTGAGGGAAACAGGGTTTCCCATTATAAAATCCACAAGGATGACGTTAAATACGTGTATGACGGCCACGAAATTGCTGTGCACACCCTTACTCACCCGGACCTTACCTCCTTAGGTGATGAGGAGATAATCTGCCAGGTAGAGGAGGACAGGGTTGCCCTTTCTGATATTGCAGGCTACAACGTTGTTGGTATGGCGTACCCCTGCGGTACGTGTAATCGCCGTGTTGCCGATATTATAAAAGATAATACGGGCGTAAAATATGCCCGTACAATATCCTGCACAAAAAGCTTTGACGTGCAGGAGGATATTATGCTTTTCAACCCAACGCTTTTTCACCTTGATTTTGACGATATGATGAGAATGGGTGAGGAATTTATCACCCTTAATGCAGACACTCCCAAAATACTTTACGTGTGGGGCCATGCTTACGAAATGGATTATAATGGCGATTATTGGGTAAGGCTGGAGGAGTTTTTTAAGCTTATAAGCAATAGGGATGATGTGTTTTACGGCACGAATAAAGAGGTGCTTTTACCCTGAAGGCTGTATAACGGATGTTTTTTACGGAATTTTATGGTATAATTTATAGCATAGCAACCATACTTTAAGGAGAACTATAATGGAAACAGTTGCTCCCGCAACGGGAAAATTAAGAGAGCTTCAGCTTGCCGAAACACAGATACTTTGTGATTTTGCAAGGTTCTGTGATGAAAACGGGCTTACGTATTATATACATTCGGGAACGCTTTTAGGCGCTGTAAGGCACGGCGGCTTTATCCCCTGGGATGATGATATAGACGTTATAATGCCTTATGAGGATTACAAAAAATTCCTTGAAATAGGGCAGAGGGGAATGGGTGAGGATTACTTTATCCAGACAAGCGACACAGATAAAAATTATTACCGTTATTACGCAAGAATACGCAGAAATAATACAACCTACATAGATAAGAACAACCTTAATTGGGATATTCACCACGGCGTGTGGATAGACGTTTTCCCTATGATGGAGGTTAACCCCGGCCTTGATTTTAAGATCAAGCAGACTCTTATAAGGGCGGGTAATTGTATTCTTATGGATAATTTCCTTGAGGCGAGAATGGAAAGCTACAAGGTAAAGGGAAGCCTTTTTATATCCCTAATGAGGAAATTTTATAAGATTTCATACGAGAGAAGAAAAAGGTGGAAGGATAAGGTGGAAAAGCTTGTTCTTTCGGGAAAAAACAAAAAATGTTATTCTTACGTCTGGATGAGCGTAACCTTCTGTTGGGATAAAAAGCTTACGGATGAGAAAACGAAAATAGAATTTGAGGGTCATGAATTTGTTGTGCCCAAGGACTATAAGAAGATGCTTGAGCTCAACTATAAAAAGTGGTGGGAGCTTCCCCCTGAGGATCAGAGAATAGGCCACGGCCTTGAAACGATAATTGACCTTGAGAATAATTATACGAAGTATACTAAAAATCAGTAATATAAAAAAGACTAACGAAAGTGTCCGTTAGTCTTTTTGCTTTTTATTTATCCTTACAAAACAGTGATATAATACAACAAATCAATCCTGAGGCTGCGGAAATCATAGCCACAAGCCCGGGGATTTTACTGTTTGGTATTATGGGGAAGATGCTTATCCAAATAGCGAATAATAATAAAACGATAGATACAATTTGTAATTTTTTCATGGTAAGAGCTCCTTTGTTGAATTTAAGCTTGTTTTTGATACTTGTACTACGTAAATAAGTTATAGTAAAGGTTATTGCGATACCTGCCAATACCCACCTCATAGCGTTTTCGCAAAAATCATTGAATTGACCGCCTACGAAAATACTTATAAAGTATATTGTTAAAGCTGTTAGCGTAATAATGGTTGTTATAAGTATAACGCTTTTATTTGTGCTTGCAATATTAGTATCCTTTTCTATTTTTTTCTGCACATTTTTGTCAGACTTCAGTAATTCATCAACACTGATTTTATAAAGGTCGCTGAATTTTAATATACTTATGATGTCAGGTAATGATTTTGAGTTTTCCCAATTAGATACTGTTTGCCTGGAAACCATTATAGCCTCGGCAACCTGATCCTGTGTTAAGCCTGCGTTTTCTCTTGCTTCCTTTAATTTCTTTCCTATTTCCATATAAATAACCTCTGTTGGTATGTATTATAAATAATTTAATAGTATAAGTCTATCAAAAGTCTTTTACATCATGTATAAAATCAATAAAAAACTGCCAAATACATAAAAAAGCTCGGCTTATCTGAAGCCGAGCCTTGAACTTTTGATTATTTACTGTTAATGGTTAATTATGCAGGTGAGAACTGATCCTTGCCTACGCCGCATACGGGGCATACCCAATCCTCGGGGAGGTCTTCCCACTTTGTTCCGGGAGCTACACCGCTTACGGGATCTCCCATTGCTTCGTCATATTCATATCCGCAAACATCGCATACGTAATTCATGTTTATATCTCCTTTAATGTTTTATTTTGTTTTGTGTGTATATTATATCACAGAAAACAGTATAGTTCTGTGATTTTATCACATAATTTCTTCTGCAAGGGCCTTTATCTGAGAAATATTTTCAGCCTTTACTGCAGCATTTACTGTTACCACTGTATCTGTAAAGGTAATATCCTTACTGCCCTCAAGCATTTTCTTTATTGTTTTGGCGGCAACAGGTGCCCAGCTTCCGTTTTCTATAATACCTATTTTTCTGTTCTGGTAATTTCTCTCTGTAAGGTGGTGTATAAATTCACTCATAAAGGGGAATATACTGCTGTTATAGGTAGTGGTAGCAAGTACGAGCTTTCCGTATCTGAATGCATCCTCAACAGCCTCTGCCATATCGCATCTTGCAAGGTCGCTTACTGCTATTTTGGGGCATCCAAGAGATTCAAGCTCCTTAACAAGCATATCAACAGCAACCTTTGTATGTCCGTAAACAGAGGTGTATGCAATGGCAACACCCTCGCTTTCAACACCGTAAGAGGACCACGTGTTGTAAAGGTCTAAATAATACCCGAGATTTTCTGTAAGCACAGGTCCGTGGAGGGGGCAGATTGTTTTGATATCAAGCCCACCTAATTTTTTAAGTACAGCCTGTACCTGAGGGCCATATTTGCCTACGATGCCGAAATAATATCTTCTTGCCTCACATGCCCAATCCTCGTTGGTGTCTGTTGTACCGAATTTGCCGAATGCGTCTGCTGAAAAAAGCACGCCTGAATAGCTGTCGAAGCTTACCATAACCTCGGGCCAATGCACCATGGATGCTGTACAGAAGGTAAGTGTATGCTTGCCTAAAGAAAGGGTGTCTGAATCCTTTACAACGATTCTTCTGTCTGCATATACATTTTCGAAATATTTTCCCATCATTGTAAAAGCCATTGCCGTAGCAACAATTACTGCAGTGGGATATGCCCTTGTGAAGGAATCAATACTTGCAGAATGGTCCGGCTCCATATGCTGTACTACAAGGTAGTCGGGGGACTTATCACCCAATACGCTCTTTATGTTATTGAGCCATTCCTCTGTGAAATGGGCGTCCACAGAATCCATAACGGCAATTTTATTGTCAAGTATAACGTATGAATTATACGCCATACCGTTTTCAACTGTGTACTGGCCCTCAAAAAGGTCGATATTTCTGTCATTTACACCAATGTATTTTATATCTTCTCTGATGTACATGTATTCTCCTTAAATGAATATTAGCCTAAAAGCCTATCGAATACCAGCATTAAGCAAAAGCCTAAAAGAAGAGCATAGGTTGCGCCTCTTTGTGCTCCGTGTGAATGTGTTTCCGGTATCATTTCATCGCTTATAACGTAAAGCATAGTACCTCCGGCAAATGCAAGGGCAAATGGCAGTATGGCGTTTGATATGCTTACTGCAAAATATCCTATAAACGTGCCTATAACCTCTATAATACCTGTGGCACAGGCAATAAGCAGAGCTCTTTTATTGCTTATTCCCGCCGCAAGCATAGGTCCGATTATAACCATACCCTCGGGGATGTTCTGAAGGGCAATACCGCCGGCGATAATAAGAGCATCCGTATTGTTGCCGGTACCGAAGCCAACGCCTGCGGCAATACCCTCCGGCAGGTTGTGGATTGCTATTGCTATTACAAACAAAAGCACCTTGTTAAGCTTTTCGGTTTTGTCCGGGTGAATTTCGCCGTCCGTACCTGTAAGCTTATGAAGATGGGGCACCAGCTTGTCAAAAAGGTTTACACATAGGGCACCGCAGAAAATTCCGAGCACAGTTATTATGATGGGAAAACGTCCGCCGTATTCAAGAGAGGGGAGAATAAGGCCTATAACCGCTGCGGCAAGCATTACGCCTGCTGCAAAGGATAAAACGATGTCGCTGAATTTATGGGTGGTTTTCTTAAAAACAAAGCCCAAAAGCGCACCGAAAACCGATGCGCCCCCAACTCCTAAAGCTGTCAGTAAGACAATGGTCATAAATTATGCTTTCCAAAGGCTGTGGAGATTGCAGTATGCGTAAACTGCCTCTATCTCGTCGCCGTCGCAGATGCAGAAGCAAGCCTTAGGCTCGTCTGTGGGGAGAAGCTGCTTTCTCTGGTTGCCGTGCTTTGTCTGGAGAGATATCCACTCGATGTAATGCGCTTCTGTCATAGGATGTGCTACTGCGCCAACTACAACGGAGACCTTGTTGCCATCAACTGTATATACGGGGATGTGCTTTTCTGTGGAAGCCTCTGTTGAAGAGGGGATAAGCTCTTTCATCTTCTGACCGCAGCACATAACGGGAACACCCTTATCCTTAACCATTGCAATCATGTTACCACAATGCTCACATACGAAAAATCTTTGCTTCATTTCGTTTCCTCCAAATTGTTAAATTAATTATATGTACCCTGATATAATCGGGCGACTTTGCCTTGCAGTGTAGCGCTGATAGTGGAATCCTACGTGCCTGCGCCATTACAGGCGGAGATTACAGCGCTCACCCCTTAATTTTACCACTATATCGTTTTTTTTTCAAATATTTTATACGTTGAAAAGGTAATATATAAGTGATATAATAAAATAAATACAACGCAAAAAGGAGTAATTATGGGATTTTTAACGGGTAAAACAGCTATAATCACCGGCGCAGGCAGAAGTGTTCTTGACGATGGACGCTGTGGTTCAATAGGCTACGGAATTGCAACGGCATACGCGAAGGAGGGCGCTAACCTTGTTATAACTGGCAGAAACGTTCAGAAGCTGGAGGATGCCAAGGAGGAGCTTGAGCGTCTTTATTCAATAAAGGTGCTTGTTATTCAGGCAGACGTTAACGCAGGGGCTGATAACGAGGCTATAACCAGGTCTGTCGCGCAAAGGGCCATGGAGGAATTCGGACGTATTGACGTGCTTATCAACAACGCCCAGGCATCTGCATCAGGCGTTACTCTTGCAGATCACACCACGGAGCAATTTGATCTTGCTATGTATTCCGGCCTTTATGCAACGTTCTATTATATGAAGGCGTGTTATCCTTATCTTGTTGAATCAAAGGGCTCTGTTATAAACTTTGCATCAGGTGCGGGTCTTTTTGGCAACTTCGGCCAGTGTGCATACGCCGCCGCCAAGGAGGGCATAAGAGGCTTGAGCCGAGTTGCGGCAACGGAATGGGCAAAGGACGGCATCAACGTAAATATTATATGCCCCTTAGCATGGACAGCCCAGCTCCACAATTTTGAAAAGGCTTACCCCGAGGCATTCAAGGCAAACGTAAAAATGCCTCCGGCAGGTCATTACGGCGACCCCGAGCTTGAAATCGGCCGCGTTTGTGTTCAGCTTGCACATCCTGATTTTAAGTATCTTACAGGTGAAACCCTTACCCTTGAGGGCGGTATGGGCCTTCGTCCCTGATAATTGCATAAAAAACAAAGGCTCCGAATTTTGCCGGGTGCTTGTAAAACAGTTAAATCCGACCTATGGTTTCGATCATAGGTCGGATTTTTGCAATAATTACCGGTTTCGGAAAGGCTCCCTTGTGTAAAGGGAGCTGTCAGCGAAGCTGACTGAGGGATTGTTTTACCGCAGCATCAATATACTCGCAAATTCCACGGAAGTTTCCGGTGACTTCGTTGTTAGGAATACGAATCACGCGAAGTCCATATTCTTCCAGAAAAGCAGTACGGTCTGCATCGTTTTCCATCTCATCTATCTCATAGTGTTGGGATCCGTC
>SVGI01000045.1 GCA_015056385.1 Clostridiales bacterium | reverse complement strand
CGGGTTTTGTGGCTTTCGCCACGGTCGCTGCGGCGATTTTGCGACGCAAAACCAGCCCCAATTCCCCAAGAAAGGAAGGCTTTCCACAAACGAAAGCCATGGTTATTAATATGGAAAATTCCTCAAATAAAATCGATGTTGTAGACGAAGTAAAAGCTCCGTTTCGTAAAAAAGCCTGGTGCATAACAAAAAAGTTGTCCAAAAGATGGTTTGTTGACTCTCTTGGCGCAATGGCTCTGGGCCTTTTTTCATCACTTATTATCGGCTTAATAATCGGTCAGCTCGGTCAGATTCCTTTTCTGTCGTTTTTGTCTGATTTTGCAACAATAGCAAAGCATAATTACGTGGTAGGTGCTGCAATAGGTGTTGCTATTGCATACGGTATGAAAAAGGCACCTCTTGTTATTTTTTCCTGCGCAGTAGTAGGTGCATTCGGCAGCGATCTGGGAGGCCCTGTAGGCGCTTACGTTTCAGCGGTTGCTGCTGCTGAAATAGGCTCCCTTATATCAGGTAAAACAAAAGTGGATATTATTCTCGTTCCGCTGTTAACGATTATATCCGGCTGTCTTGTAGGAAAATACATTGGACCACCTATATCTGCATTTATGTCAAGTCTTGGTACACTTATCAATAACGCAACGGAAATGCAGCCTGTGCTTATGGGCATAATTGTTTCTGTTTTGGTAGGTATGGTGCTTACAGCCCCGATTTCAAGCGCTGCAATATGTATTGCTCTTGGCCTTGAAGGTCTTGCTGCAGGTGCTGCAACCGTAGGCTGCTGCGCAAATATGATAGGCTTTGCCGTAATAAGCTATAAGGATAATAAAATCGGCGGACTTTTAGCCCAGGGCCTCGGTACGTCTATGCTTCAGGTACCTAATATCGTAAAACGCCCTATGATCTGGATTCCCTCTATTGTTGCAAGCGCAGTGCTTGGACCTGTAGCAACAACAATTTATCCCTTGGTAAACAACGCCTATGGCGCAGGAATGGGCACTTCAGGACTTGTTGGACCCATAAATTCATATATAGTTATGACAACAGAAGGAATAAACGGAGTTTTATCTACTCCGGTGCAGGCGTTAATCAAAATTGCTCTGCTTGAGTTTGTTTTACCGGCTGTAATATCCTTGCTTGTCTACTTCCTTCTTAAAAAAATCAAGTGGATAAGAGACGGAGATATGATTCTTGATCTCGGAAAAAAGTAAACTTATGTAAAACACGTATCACACCCCTTCTAAAGGGGTGTTTTATTTTGTCTTTTATGATATAATAAATAAGTTATATTATAAGGTAGGATAGGGAAAATGTCGTACACATACAATCGCCTCTTAAAAAAAATAAAGCAAAAGGATGTACCCCAGCACGTTGCAATTATTATGGACGGCAATGGAAGATGGGCTAAAATGCACAAGCTTTCACGTTCCATCGGCCATAAATACGGTGTTGAGCGCATGAAGGAGCTTCTACGCGTAAGCAAGGATGCAGGTATAAAATACGTTACGGTATACGCCTTTTCAACGGAAAACTGGAAGCGCTCATCACAGGAGGTAGGTGCTCTTATGAAGCTTGCTGTTGATTTTATCAACAGAGATATTGATGAAATAGCATCAGAGGGCGCAAAAATAACCATATTAGGTGATATTTCAGCATTACCCGAGGAAACGAGGGAGGCTGTTGAATATGCCGTTAAAAAAACAGAAAAAAATGACGAGCTTTATTTTAACGTTGCGCTTAATTACGGCGGACGTGCGGAAATAGTCCGTGCAGTTAAAAAGATTGCAGAGGATGTTAAAAACGGTGTAATTGATATTGACTGTGTTTCTGAACAAACCGTATCAGACAATTTATTCACTGCAGGAATGCCCGACCCTGATTTAATAATCAGAACAGCCGGAGAGTTCCGTTTAAGTAATTTTTTACCTTACCAATCTGCATACTCAGAAATCTGGATAAGTGATCCAAAGCTTTTATGGCCCGATTTTGCAGGAAAATATTTTCTGAAGGCTATATACGACTATCAGCAGCGGGACAGAAGATTTGGCGCTGTTAAGTAATTAAGGAGGATATTTTAATGGTAAAAAGACTGATTACTATGATTGTTCTTTTGGCGTTGCTATCCACAGCCCTTTATTTTGGCGGATACGTTATATACGGTGCAATCCTTCTTGTTTCTTTAGCAGGAATATACGAAATGCAGAAGGCCATGAATGCCGCAGGCTTTAAGGTACTGCCTGTGTTTTCATACGTTTATGCAGTGGTGTCATCTGTGATATGTGTATTTATGCCGACCTACATAAGTCTGTTCGCTCTTGCGTTTATATGTGTTATCGTTTTTTCAGTAGTTTTCCTAAAAAAAGAAAATATAACCGGCGCATTGAATTCAATAAAGCTTTGTATATACCCCGTAACTCTGCTGTTGCCTATAATTCTTATGGAAAGGGCCGGTATGAGGATGTACGTTATTGTTGCATTAATAGCAGCTATAACAACGGATACATTTGCGTATTGCGTGGGGGTTCTTATAGGTAAGCATAAGCTGTGCCCCCATATATCGCCTAATAAAACAATAGAGGGCGCTATTGGCGGCACCGTATTTTGCGTAGCCGCTGTTACATTGTTTGGGTATTTTCTTGTTTCAAGCGAAAAGGGAATATGGGCACTGTTGAGCTGGATACTTGTGGGCTTTGTAGCCTCTGTTTTCTCGCAAATCGGTGATCTGTTTGCTTCAAGAATAAAAAGGCTTTGTAATGTAAAGGATTTTGGCAGTATTTTCCCCGGACACGGCGGAATAATGGATAGAATAGATAGCATAACATTTGCTGTAACGGTTATCTACGTTTTTGTAAGGTTAAAATTGATTTAATATGAGCAAAATTATAAGTATTAAAAACATTTCAGTAATAGGTTGTAGCGGCTCAATAGGTAAACAGTGTGCGGATATCGTACGATTGTACCCCGAGAGGTTTAGTTTAAGGGCTGTTGCAGCTAACAAGGATGTGTGTGAGGCTGTAAGGCAGGCTAATGAGTTTGGAGTTAAATACGTTGCATTTTCAGACACGTCAGTAGCAGATGAATATAATCTGAGTGGCTGTAAGGCAGAGCTTTTACTTGGTGAAGAGGGAATACTTAAGATATGTGAGGATCCTGAATCGGATATTATCGTTATGTCTGTATCCGGCTTTGCAGGTATAAAATATACTCTTCACGCTCTTAAATGCGGAAAAAGGGTTGCCGTAGCCACAAAAGAGGTTCTTGTTTCTGCTGGCGCAATAATAAAGCAATATATCGCTTTATATGGCGGGAGCATTGTTCCTATTGATAGCGAGCATAGCGCAGTAATGCAGTGTATTGAAGCGGGCGGCAGGGAAAACGTCAATAAGATTATACTTACAGCATCAGGCGGCCCATTTAGAAAAATGTGTCTTGAGGATTTATACAAGGTTACCCCCAAGGATGCATTGGCTCATCCCACATGGAATATGGGTAAAAAAATCACTATCGACAGCGCTACCCTTATGAATAAAGGTCTTGAGGTTATTGAGGCAAGCGTGTTATTCGATTGTGATGCAGACGATATACAGGTTGCAGTTCACCCTCAAAGCATCATACACTCAATGGTTGAATTTAAGGACGGCTCAACGGTGGCGTTACTGGATAATGCAGATATGAGAAACCCTATTCTATACGCTTTATCCTATCCCGAGCGTGAAATAAGAAAAACACCTCCCTTCGATATATTTTCATTGCCGCCATTAACTTTTGAAAGGCCTGATTTTTCACGATTTAAGTGCCTTTCATTAGCATACGACGTTCTTAACAAGGGAGGGATATACCCTTGTGTTATGAATGCGGCCAACGAAAAGGCAGTAGAGCTTTTCCTCAATGAAAAAATCGGATTTATGGATATATACGATTTTGTTTCAAAACGAGTAGAGGAAACCGCTAATATATCAGAGCCGACCTTGTTGGATATAATAGAAGCAGACAGATACGCCCGCCGATAAGGGTGTTTTAAGGAGAAATAATGGATTCATTTACAACGATATTAATAATGATTATAGGTCTGGGTGTAATGGTTGCAGTACACGAACTCGGACATTTTATTGCAGGTAAAATATTCAAGGTTAAAATTACCGAATTCGGTATAGGCTTTGGCCCTAAGATTTTTAAGAAAAAGGGTAAAGAAACCTTGTTTACCTTAAGAGCTATACCTATGGGAGGCTTTGTAAGATTTTTGGATGCTGACGAGGTAAAACCCGAAGAGAGAGAAGAGCTTGATAAAAACGATCCCAGGCTTCTTGAAAACACTAAAATCTGGAAGCGACTGATTATATACGCAGCTGGCGCATTTATGAATATCATTCTTGGTCTGGTGCTTATTTTCTGCATTTATTTCTTTATCGGTGTGCCTACGAACACTCCTGTTGTTGGAACAGTTGATAAAAATATGCCCGCTTACGAGGGTGGCTTGCTTGCAGGTGATATATTTACGGAGGTTAACGGCGAGGCCATAACCCATGATAACTATAACGACGCAATTCAGCAGATAAAAAATCATATTAACGGCGAAGAAATTAAAATTACCGTATTACGTAACGGTGAAGCTGTAGACCTTTTTATTACACCTAAGCTTGTGGAAAACAACGACGGAACATCATCCTATCTTCTCGGCTTTACGTTCGGATATGAGTATGAGCGTTTGCCGTTCTTTAAGTCAATAGGTCTTTCATTCAGCGTAGGCGGGGAAATGCTTACAGTTATAGCCGACGCATTTAAGAATCTTATTTTCAAAGGTGAGGGTGCCGGTGAGGTAACGGGTATCGTCGGAATGTACGGTATTATGAGCGATGCCGCAAAGCAAGGGCTTGTTTCTGTTTTAAGTGTATTTTCTGCATTAACGCTTAATCTTGCTGTTGTAAATCTTTTTCCGTTCCCGGCTTTAGACGGCGGAAAAATAATACTTTTAGGCGTTGAGGCAATAAGAAGAAAGCCTATTCCGAAGGAAAAAGAGGGATGGCTTAATTTAATTGGCTTTGGAATTCTTATACTTTTGATGATTCTTGTAACTATAAAAGATATTGCAGGCTTGTGGAGTTAAAAAATGACGCGTAAGGTTAAAATAGGCTCTGTAACCGTTGGGGGCGGCGCACCCATCGCGATACAGTCTATGACAAATACAGATACAAAAAATTCATCAGCAACTTTGTTACAAATAGAAGAGCTGTACCGTGCGGGCTGCGAAATTGTCAGATGCTCTTTTTATGATACAGATTGTGCCAGGGGCTTTAAGGAAATAACTGAAAATTCCCCGATTCCTGTTGTTGCCGATATCCATTTCGACCCACAGTGCGCATTAATGGCTATTGAAAACGGCGCGGCAAAAATACGTATTAACCCGGGGAACATTCAGAATAAGGACCAGCTTAAATCTATTGCATCAGCCCTTCGGGAGCATTCCATACCTGTAAGGGTTGGATCGAATTCAGGCTCGATAAGCAAGAAATGGCTTAAGGAGCTCGGAAGAGGCAGTGCTTCATTAGCTGAAAGCGCTATCGAACAGGCTAAAATATTTGAGGATCTCGGCGTTGAAAATATAGTTATTTCCGCAAAATCATCTAACGTTAGGGAGATGATAGAAACCTACGAGTATATTTCAAAAAGATCAGATCACCCTCTTCATATAGGGGTTACCGAAGCAGGCGACGTAATGACCGGTGCCATCAAAAATGCAATCGGTATAGGTTCTCTTCTTATGAAGGGAATAGGTGATACAGTAAGGGTTTCTCTCACATCATCACCTGTAAATGAAATATACGCTGCGAGGGATATACTCCAATCTGTCGGTTTAAGAAATGACGGCATTGAATTTATTTCTTGTCCTACCTGCGCAAGAACAACAATAGATATAGAGGGCATTTGTGCCAAATTAAAGGCAAAATATATAAATTCAAGAATAAAGCTTAAGGTTGCGGTAATGGGCTGCGTGGTAAACGGACCGGGCGAAGCCGCAGATGCAGACCTTGCTATTATGGGTAACAAGGGAAAGGGTGTTGTTTTTATAAAAGGCATACCCCAAAAAACAAAGGATATAAATGAGGCCATAGCCGATTTGGAATTTGCTATCGAAGAAAAGATTAAGGAAAATGGTTGCATTAAATGATGTTATAAAAACAGACGACAGTACACGTACACAAAGTCTGAAAATTGAAAAGGTCAAAATTGATTCCGCTACAAATGCAATTGTCGTTGTTTTATGCGCTGCGCACCAGCCCAGTGATAAGGAATTATCGGTAATATCGCAAAGGCTTTCCGAAAAGCTTGGCTCTGATAATATTGTATTTGAAATAAATACAGCCGATGAATTAAGTAATAAATTTGACCCAAGTAAGCTTAATGAATACATATCAAGATACAAAGCGGAGCTTTTGAAAAAGGGAATGGGCATTTGCGCAAATTCCTTACTTTCTTATACCTTTAAGCAGCCTGACAAAATCATTTTTGAAATTTTTTCACCTCTTAATCTTCAGATTCTTACAGAAAAATCAATCAAAAAAAACTGTGAAGAATGGTTTTTAAGCCACACCGGAACAGAAATCAGCGTTTCCTTTGAATTGGATAGCCGTTCCAAAGAAAAAATTGTCGCAGAACAGCTTGCTATTTCGGAAAAAAAGATGGAAAAGGCAAGGAATAACGTTTCACCTGCGTCATCACATGAAAAAAAGAAAACAATACAGGATATAAGTTCAGATAAACCTGTATTTGGCAAACCGTTTTCTTTAGCACCTATTGCAATGAATGCTGTAACAGAAGGCGCCGGCTACGTTGTTGTAGAGGGTGAGATATTTGAGGTGGATATCCACGAATTAAAAACGGGAAACTATATTATTTCATTTAATTTCACCGATAAAACATCATCATTAACAGCTAAAATATTTGCCAATAAATCAGAAATCGACGTACTATCTGCCGAAATTAAAAAGGGCGCATATATAAGAGCAAGAGGCGAGCTCAGATTTGATAGCTACGCCAAGCAGGATTGCTTCAGGGTTTTCTCCTTTTATAAGGCAACAAAGGCCACGCGTCAGGATACATCCGATGAAAAAAGAGTTGAGCTCCATGCACATACCATGATGAGTGAAAGCGATGCCTTTGTAGAACCAGGAGACCTTGTAAAAAGAGCTCATTCATGGGGGCATAAGGCTATTGCCATAACAGACCACGGCGTATTACAGGGTAATCCCGACGCCTTCGACCAGGTTGCAAGATTTGGTAAAGAGGATCCGTTTAAGGCTATATTCGGCTGTGAAGGCTATTTGACCGACGAGGAAAATACCGTTACAACAGCCATAAACGGTAAATTTCTTCTTGATTTCACTGCATTGGATATAGAAACCACAGGCTTAAGCTCTGTAAATGATACAATTATAGAGCTTGGTGCAGTTAAATTCCGCAACGGAAAGGCCGTGGAATTTTACGATACACTTATTGATCCCGGAATTTTTATACCCTATGAAATAACTCAGACCACGGGTATAACCAATAAAATGACAGAGGGACACCCTAAAATCGGTGAAAAAATAGGTGATTTTATCTCCTTTTTAGGTGATGATATTCTTGTTGGACATAACATAGAATTCGACCTCGGATTCATTAAACGCGCCGCAAGAAACGCAGGAATACAGCTGAAAAACAACTACATAGATACACTTATACTTTCAAGAGTGCTTTTAGCAAATGAAATAAAAAAATACTCTCTTGATAAGGTTGCCGCATACCTGAAGGTTGATCAGATTGAGCACCACAGAGCGCAGGATGATGCGCTTGTTAGCGGAAATATACTCTTAAAGCTGTATGAATTTGCGTCTAAAAACGGTATAACAACCTTTGATGAGCTTAACCGTTCGGCAATAGATTCGTCTGCAAAGGGTGTGCAATCGTACCACATAACCGTTCTTGCAAAAAACATAACGGGTATGACAAACCTCAACAGAATAGTATCAGATGCCCACCTTAACCATTTCAACCATTTAAGGCCTCATATGCTGAAGGAAATGATTGCAACATATAGGGAAGGCCTGTTAATAGGTACAGCCTGCGACGGCGGACAGCTTTACAAAGCCATAGTCAGAGGCTTACCGCAGGAAACAATAGAGGAAATCGCATCATTTTATGATTACATTGAAATACAGCCCCGATCCAACTGTATGCACCTTGTACGCGACGGGCAGGTCGCCGATGAGGATGAGCTTATAAGGATAAACAAATACCTTGTAAGCCTTGCAAAAAAGCTTAACAAGCCCTTTGTAGCAACAGGGGACGTTCATTTTATGGATCCGGAGGATTCTATTTACAGAAGTACTATGATGGATTCAAAGGGATACAGTGATGCTGATATACAGCCTGAACTTTATTTCAAAACAACAGATGAAATGCTCAGGGAATTTGCATATTTGGGTGAAGAGGACTGCTATAATGCGGTAATCAGATACCCCAATTATATTGCCGACCAGATTGAAAAGTTCAAAATTATGCCCGATGAACTTGTGGCTCCCAAAATCGATGAGGCTGAACAAATAATACAAAAGATGTCCTACGATAACGCACATCTTAAATACGGTGAAGAGCTGCATCCTATTATTGAACAGCGCATGAAAAGAGAGCTTGATTCAATTATCGGTAACAAATATGCCGTTTTGTACTATTCTGCCGTAAAACTTGTTAAAAAATCAAACGAGGATGGCTACATAGTAGGTTCCCGAGGCTCCGTGGGCGCATCCCTTATTGCAAACCTTGTCGGTATTACAGAGGTTAATCCCTTAATACCGCATTACAGGTGCGTAAAATGCCATAAGCCTTTTTTTGACCACGGACATACCGATTGCACGTCTGCACCCGACCTTCCCGAAATGAATTGCCCTATATGCGGCGAACCGCTGCTTAGAGAGGGTTACGGAATCCCCTTTGAGGTTTTCTTGGGTTTCCACGGTGAAAAGGTTCCTGATATAGACCTTAACTTCTCAAGCGAATACCAGGCCAAAGCCCACAGATACACCGAGCAGATGTTCGGCAAGGAAAACGTTTTCAAGGCCGGAACAATAGGTACTGTTAAGGAAAAAACAGCATTAGGCATTGTTAAGGAGTATGCAGAAAAGAAGGCACAGGAAGGCGTTATATGGAATAAGGCAGAAATTGCCCGTGTTGCAAAGGGTCTTGTAGGCGTAAAGCGTACAACAGGTCAGCATCCAGGTGGAATGGTTGTAGTTCCCGCTGATAGAAGTGTTTATGAATTCACAGCCCTTCAGCGCCCCGCAAATAAGGTTGATTCACCTATAACAACAACTCACTACGACTTTAACAGTATTCATGACAAGCTTGTTAAATTGGATATTCTTGCCCACGACTGTCCTACCATACTTAAAAAGCTTAAGGACAAAACAGGTGTTGATATATTCAACATTCCCTTGAGTGATGCTAAGGTTATGTCTATTTTTACAGGTGTTGAAGTATTAGGTATCAAGGAGGGAGAGCTTGATATTGATGTAGGCACATTGGGTATACCTGAATTCAACACATCATTTTTGCGCAATTTGCTTTTGTACGTTAAGCCGAAGAAATTTGCAGATCTCGTAAGTATAAACGGTCTTTCGCACGGTACCGATATTTGGATAGGCAACGGTATGGACATCCTTGAAAGCGGTAAGGCTGCATTTGGTGAGCTTATATCCACCCGTGAGGATATTATGACACGGCTTTTGAAGCATGGCCTGGATGAGGAGCTTTCCTTTAAGGCAATGGAGTCCGTACGTAAGGGAAAGGGTCTTAAGGATGAATGGATTGTTAAAATGAGGGAAGCAAACGTACCCGAATGGTTTATCGAATCCTGCCTTAAAATCGGTTATCTTTTCCCGAAGCCTCATGCTGTTGCTTACGCTATTATGTCATATAAAATTGCATATTTTAAGGTATATCACCCACGTGAATTCTATTCCGTTTATTTCACCATCAAAGCAGATAACATAGACGGAGATTTGCTTATAAGAGGTAAAACAGCAATAAAAGAGGCTATTGACAGAGCCTCAAAGCCTTCTGCTGAGGTTACCAAAAATGAAATAGATATGGTGCCGTATCTTGAAACAGCATATGAAATGTATTGCAGAAATATTCAATTTTTACCTGTTGATATCGAACTTTCACATGCTTTTGAATACGAAATAGAGGAGGATGGAATTCGTTTGCCGCTTAACTGTCTTCCCGGTGTAGGTCCTGCTGCCGCAGAGGTTATATACAATGAACGAGTAAGCGAAGGTCCGTACGTTTCTATTGAGGATATAAAAAGAAGAGGCGGAGCATCAAAAACAGTAATTGAAGCATTGAAAAATCACGGTGCTCTTTCAAAGCTGCCGGAATCAGACCAGATTTCTTTTTTTGACTAAGGAGAATATATAAAATGCCATTAGACGGTATGCTTGTACATAAGCTTACAGATGAGCTTTCATCATCTCTCAAAGGTGGGAAAATAGAAAAAATCATACAGCCTGAAAAAAATGAAATGTGCTTTTTGATACGTGTTACAGATAGTAATGGCCGATACTTAAATAAAAAGCTTTACATTTCTGCACAGCCATCAAACGCAAGGATGAATCTTACAAACCGTGATTTTTCTGCCAACCAAGCGCCAAGAGCCTTTGCCATGCTTGCCAGAAAGCATTTTATAGGTGCAAGAATAATTGATATAGCCCAAAACGGTGCAGACAGAGTTGTAACGTTTACATTTTCAGTAAGAAACGATATGCACGACCTTGTTGAAAAGAAAATAATAGTAGAGCTTACAGGTAAATATTGCAATATCGTTTTTGTAGATGAAAACGGCATTGTTTTGGATGCGTTAAGGCATGTGGATATGGAAATGAGCCAACAAAGGCTTTTATTACCTGGCGTAATATACGAATATCCCTCTGTTTCAGATAAAATCAATATTTTTTCTGATGATTTAAGCAATATTAACGAAGAAAATTATAAAAGCAAATTAGCAGGCATATCCCAGGCCTCCTTAAAGGAAATAGAGCATTTAAGTAAGGTACTGGGCAGCATAAGTAACGGTATAGAAGAATACAAAAAAAGAATTCTCAATACTGAATTGAGGCCTGTTTATTATACGGATAACTCCGGTAAAACAGATTTTTACGCATACAACTACGAGTTTCTTCAAAACAGCAATGTAACGGTATGTAATAGCGTAAGCGAGCTTTTAGAAAATGTTGCGCAGATAAAGGGGAGCGCAAAGAGTAATTCCGAGGCTTATTCTATATTAAGCAAAACGATTAAAACGTATATCTCAAGAATCGATAAAAAGATATGCGCATTACAATCTGATATTGACCGAGCAGAAAAAAATGAAGTGTATCGCAACTACGGAGACATCCTTGCGGCTAACATTTACAGAATAAAAAAAGGTATGGACAAAATAGACTGTGAAGATTTTACAACAGGGGAGAGCATTACCATACCCTTGGATATTCACATGCATCCCTCCAAAAATATCGAAAGGTATTATAAGCTCTACGCAAAGGCAAAGCGCACTAAGGTTGCTGTTACAGAGCAGCTTGAGCTTGCAGGAAAGGAGCAGGAATATCTTGCAGGCCAGCTTTACAACATAGAAAACGTACAAACAGGCGAGGAGTTCGACGAAATAACCTCGGAACTTGCTGCGCTGGGGTATTTGAAGGGCAAATACATAAAAAACACCCGACAAAGTAAAAAACGCCTTTCAAAGCACGAAGAATATGTTACGTCTGAGGGATACACGCTTCTTGTAGGTAAAAATAACAAACAGAACGACTACCTGACCCATACAGTTGCACAAGGCTATGATATATGGTTCCACGCAAAGGATATGCCGGGATCACACGTAATACTTAAAAATTCAAAAAAGGAATTCCCGGATAATGCTGTTGTTGAGGCTGCATCTCTTGCCGCATATTTCAGTTCACAAAGAGAACAGTATAAGGTCAGTGTGGACTATTGCTTTGTAAAAAACGTTAAAAAGGTACCCGGAACAATGTCCGGATTTGTTACATACGACAATTATTACACTGTAATTGTAGACGGAACAAGCAAGATTTTCAAAAAGATAACAAAAAAATCTTAAAATGATTTATAATATACCTATTACACATAAGAAGAGGAGAAATTATGAAAAGCTTTATCAATAACGATTTTATGATCCATAATTCTATCGGTCAAAAATTATATGATGACTACGCAAAGG
>SVGI01000044.1 GCA_015056385.1 Clostridiales bacterium | reverse complement strand
TTATGGGTAGTAAGTAATAGTTGCATGGCTGGCAGGCCAATAATAAACGCACTTGTGCGTTGCCAGTAGTGATTAGGGCTATGCCCGAAAATGAAAAACCACCCGCTATGCGGGTGGATATTTATTTGTCGCCTATTTCCTATGACAGTAGTATAATATGACAGTAGTATAATATGACAGTAGTATAATACAATTACAAAATCAAACGCTGCCTTGTACAAGGAGGAGAAAGTATGAAAGCAAAAAGGCGTATAATCAGCTTTGCGCTGTGCTTTACGGTAATAGTGTCGGCAATTTTTATAGGAACACTAATGCTGGCAACAGCCAATACCCAGACTGTTCTGGATATTTCCAAGGGTGATATACATATTGGAAACGGTGTTGTTTCTGGATTTGACCAGGACGGAAACAGTGTTTCTTTCGATGAAGACGGTTACAGGATTGTAGGCACAACCCAAACAAATGTAATTAATATTTTTAGTGCGGACACTGTAAATATAACGCTTGATAACGTAGTATGTAGGGGCGTTGCATCTTCATGTCTAGATATCTGTAATACAACGGTTAATTTGACATTGGTAGGTGATAGTATTTTAGAAACCCACCAGGATCATACTCCTCAAAATGCTGTGTATATGGATATTGGCGGCAGGATTAATGTTTCAGGCGACGGTTCCTTAAGGATACACGGCTCCTCAAATTATTACGGTGGCGGACCTGCTATTGAGGGCGGTAACCTTACCTTAAACGGCGGAACAGTAACCCTTATTGGCGGTAATAAAATACAAAATGACTTCGGTGAGTGCTTCGGTGGCGGACTTGTTACGGTAAACGCAGGTACACTTAATTGCTATCAAGGTGAACTCAACAGTTCTCTTCCCGGTAAAATGCGAACAACGGGCCTTACCATCAATGCTGACGGTACTGTGAATGTGGGCACTATAGCGCTTGATTTAGGCGGAGGAATAAATACCTCCGGCACGTTGAATTCTCATAACACAATTCCCGGAAATGTTAGTATCAACGGAGGATGTGTTACGGTAGAAAACGGTGCGTTTTCCCTTCGTCCTACGCTTAGTAGCGTTGTAAACTGGAAAGTAACAGCCAATAATTCCCCGGTTCTCTACAACAATATAAACAATCAAACGTATACTGATTCAAGCAGTATTAAAATAGAGGCGTGTACGGCTCATGAAATGGATTATACCGGTACGATTACAAAGGTAGATGATACCAACCATAAGGGGTACTGTAAGTGGTGTAATTATGATAACGTTGTTGAGGCTCATACAGGCCACTACACGTATTCCGCAAGTGATAATAATGTTATAGCAGACTGTATTTGCGATCACAGCCTTACAGCACAACTAAAGCTTAAGGCAGACGCGGATTTAACGTATACGGGCAGCGCGATTACACCTATGGAAATGGAATATCCCGCATCATGGCCGGGAACAACAAATCAGCCCACGGATGCAGATTACAGCGGTAATATTCATGCCGGTACTGCAAGCTGTACCTTTGCTTATAAAAGCGGTGTAGTTGCTGTACAGTCCTTCAATATTGCAAAGAGGACTCCTACTGCGTCAATGTTTGACGTTACTCTTCCCAATAATGCAGTATATAACGGCGGTCCGCATTACGCAGGTGTTGTATATTCCGCAGATATAGGAAGTATTGCCGTTAAATATAACGGAAGTACAAGTGTACCTACTGACGCAGGAGCGTATGTTGTTACCGTGGACGTTGTGGGGAACAGCAATTACAACTCTGCAACAGGTATAGTATTGGGCGGCTTTATAGTTGATGAATTGGAAATCACACTCCCAACTATTACAGGTAAGGTATATAACGGTGCTGTACAAACAGCTGATATTACAGGTACAGGCTATTACACGGTTGAGGAAAACAACGGCGGTACTCATGTAGGCAGCTACGATGTTGTATTGAAGCTTACTGATTCCGTAAACTATAAATGGAATACTACAAACGATATATCTGTTACCTTGGAGTTTGTAATATCCAAGGCAGGAAACACCTGGAATACAATGCCTTACGTAGGCGGCTGGACCTACGGTGATGTGGCAAGCGTAACAAACGGCGAAGCAAAATTCGGTACCGCTACTGTGGTTTATACAGGAACCGATAACAACAGTGTGCCGTATAATTCATCGGCAGTACCTACGAACGCAGGAAATTACACGGCAACGTTTACAGTAGAGGGAACAACAGATTACGAAGGTCTGTCAAAGCAGATAAACTTCAGCATTGATAAAGCAACCTACGATATGTCAGGGGCAACGTGGGATTATAACGGTGCGTTACAGTATACGGCTAATGAACAAAAGGTAGAGGTAATAGGCTTGCCTGCAGGTGTAACAGTTGAAAGCTATACGTGTAACACAGCTACCGACGTGGGTAACTACACAGCAGAGGTAACGCTGTCTTACGATAGCTGCAACTATATAATGCCTACCATAAATAACCTCGACTGGAAAATAGAAAATAATTGGGATCCTACGGAATACGTATTAAGCGGCGAGGGATGGCTGAACAGTGATCTCATAATTACCCCGGCAAACGGCTACAAAATATCCGTTGTATTGGATGGTTCATGGGCAGATGCTGTAACCGGATACACAGAGGGTGCGTCAAGTGAAATTACGTTCTACCTTAAGGACGAAGCAACAGGCGCAGTTTCACTTCCAAAAACAATATTCTATAGGCTGGATAAAACTCCTGCAACAGGCGAAATTTCATTCTCAACGGAAAACAGCTGGACTGAATTTGTTGAGCCGGTTTCATTTGGTCTGTTCTATAAAAATGAGGTTACCGTTGCTATCGAGGGTACAGATGGTCTTTCCGGAATAAACAGTATAGAATATTTTATTTCTGAAAGCGGTATGTCCTTAGCTGATGTAAAAGCTCATACAAATTGGACGGCTTACAACGTCGGCTTTACCGTAGCCCTTGAGGATGAAAAGCAGTTTGTATGCTACGCCCGTATTAAGGATAATGCAGGTAATACAACCTACGTTTCAACAAACGGCGCTGAGTATGACATTACTGCCCCCGTAATCAGCGGTGTGGAGAACGGCAAAGTATATTACACCACTCAAAAGGTAACGGTTACAGATAAAAACATTGATACAGTTACATTGAACGGTGATTCCAGAGTGGATATATTTATGTTAAGTGGCAATACGGATAAGGAATACGTAATTGTCGCAACAGACAAGGCAAATAACAGCTCAACTGTTACCGTAACAATGAAGCCCGTAAGCGCCATTTCTGCACCTATAGACAGTATTACAGAGGGTAATGTAAAAAGTACCCATGAAAGCGTTATAGATGAAGTGAAATCAAATGTGGACGCAGTGGATACTACTAATGCCACAAATGAGGAAAAGGAAGCCCTTAATGCGATTAAGGATAAAATAACAGCGCTTAAGCAGGCTATAAGCAATACAAAATCAGAAATATCACGTATTGATAATGCACTTGCTCAATATGATGACGATGCAGTAAAATCTACTGATAAGGAAGACATAGAGGAGCTTGCCGATGATACCAATGCTCTTCTTGAAGGTGATAATTTATCTGATGCTGAAAAGACACTCCTTCAGGGCATAATGACTGAAATAGAGGAGCTTATTCAAATTATAGAAGATGCCGCAGATGCGTTGGATACGGAGAATATTGAAAGCGTAAAGGATATCACCTCAGAAAACGTAACGGCTGAGAATAAGGATAGTCTTGAAAAGGCGCAGGAGGAGCTTGAAAAGGCTCTTGCGGATAACGCCGGTAAATATACCGATGAGGAGATAGACACGGCTGAGGATAAAATCAAGCGCATAGAGGATGCGTTAAAGGCTATTGATAATGCAGAGGCTGTTGAAAAGATGATTAATGACCTTCCCGAGGTTATCACTAAGGAGGATGAGGAAGCAATTAAGGCTGCGCGAAATGCGTATAACGCACTTACAGAGAACGAAAAATCTATTGCAGGTAACGATGCGATAAATACGCTTATCGGCGCAGAAGCAGCGCTTGACGCTCTCAATAATCCCAATATAGATTCACCCAACACAGGTGATAGCAGCCACATCCTGCTGTATTTGGCACTTGTAGGTATAAGCCTTTTGGCCGTTATTGCACTTGTTATTTCAGGAAGAAAAGAAGAAGCATAATCCGTAAAAGGAAAAAACGGCGGTGAATAGCTCACCGCCGTTTTTTATTGGTATCACTTCTTTGATGAATTTTTTATAATGTAAGGAACAACGTCTGATTTATCTATATTCAAAACAAAAGAAAATTCGTCCTTGAGCATTTCCTCAGCAAGAGAAAGTATGCGCTCATCTGTCATGGAAAGCTTCTTTTTTTCGGATTTAAGAGCGTGCTTTTTTAACGCTAAAGCCTTTGCAACACGTAAAACGTTTTCCTTATTACCTTCTTTGAGTATTTTTTCGTATTGAGATGCTCTTTGCTTATGGTCGTTTATCCATATATCGTCAGTATGTTCAACGCTTGAAATAATCTGCTCTATTTGATGCTTTGTAAGGACCTTGCGCATTTTTGAAACTAAAGAATCGGCGTCATAGGGGACGTATATTACCAGGTCTGTAGGTGAATTTACCTCAGTTAAAACGTAGTAAAGCCTGTCTCCCGTGTTGCCGATGTTATCTGATATTATGTTGGATATAGTAAAAATACCCTTGCATCCATACACTATACAGTCTCCGATACTGTATGATACATCAGTACCCATATATGGTTCCTCCGCTTTATTTTTATGACCTTATTGGTATTGTATAAAAACATACTGCTGCAGAGAAAATGTGCGAGAATATATTATTAAAAATACAATGCAGATCTATTTTCGTGTAGATATTATATCAAAAAAGAGCAAAAAAATCAAGTTTCATCATATATAGACGTAAAAACGGGCCTGTTATCAACAGACCCGTTAATTATATAACGTATTATTTTATAATCAGTAGTTTTCTTTTCTTAATTCAAAGTAGCTTCTTGCATGCTTGCATACAGGGCAGAGCTCGGGAGCCTTTTTGCCGATTACAAGGTGTCCGCAGTTGCGGCATTCCCACATAACCTCGTCGCTCTTTTCGAAAACCTTGTTCATTTCAACGTTGTTCAAAAGTGCGCGGTAACGCTCCTCGTGAGACTTTTCAATAGCGGCAACTGCTCTGAACTGTGCTGCCAGCTCTACAAAGCCCTCTTCCTCTGCATCCTTTGCAAAGCCGTCGTACATATCTGTCCATTCGTAATTTTCGCCTTCAGCTGCGTGGAGGAGGTTCTGTGCTGTGTCGCCCAATTCGCCAAGAGCCTTAAACCAAAGCTTTGCATGCTCCTTTTCGTTGTTTGCTGTCTGCTCAAAAATAGCGGCAATCTGCTCGTAGCCTTCTTTTTTTGCAACGGAAGCAAAATATGTGTATTTGTTACGTGCCTGTGATTCGCCTGCAAAAGCAGCTGCAAGATTTTTTTCTGTCTTAGTTCCTTTAAGATTCATTATTGATTCTCCTTTTTCGTTGTTGTTATTGTTTATTTTGGTGAAATCCTCTGCACCGTGCTTGCATAAGGGGCAAACGAAGTCTGCAGGAAGATTTTCGCTTTCATAAATGTATCCGCATATATTGCATTTCCAGCCGGATTTATTGGTTTTGGGAGCCTTTGGCTTAATATGAGCATGATAATAGCTGTACGTAAGGCTTTCATCATCGTTGAATTTTACGGCATCCACTATTTTTGCTACAAACATTGTGTGAGTAGGGAAATCTACCGTATTGATAACCTCAAGGCTCATATATGCGTTTGTATTTTCTGTAACGTAAATAATACCGTTGTCTGCACGTTTTACGCCGCTGTAATCTTCAAATTTATCCGTATCTCTTCCGGAACAAAAGCCGAAGCGCTTGAATATATCAAACGATGCCTTTTGTGTAAGCACGGAAACGTTGAATTTACCGCTTTTCAGAATTATATCGTGTGTAAGATTACTTTTATTTACAGCCAAAACGGCGGTAAGAGGAGAAAACGTTACCTGCATAAGGGTATTTACTATGCAGCCGTTATCCCTTGACGAATCCCTTGCTGTAAGAACGTAAAGTCCGTATCCGATTTTGTAAAGAACAGAATTATCCAATTTGAGTTACCTCCTCAGAAGCCTTGCAGCTGCTGCAATATCCGTGAAACATAATGTCATAGCCTGTTATAACGAAGCTTTCGTTGTTCTTGTAGGAAAGCGAAAAATCATTGTCAGGCATAACGTCGAATACCTTACCGCATTTATCGCACATAATGTGAACGTGGGGATGGGTGGTATGGTCGAATCTGTCGGGAGCGTTTGCAACAGCGATTCTTAAAATCTTTCCCTCTGATGCAAGCTGATTCAGGTTTCTGTATACAGTACCCTTACTTACCGACGGCCATTTTTTTATAACAGCTTCATATATATCATCGGCAGAAGGATGCGTATGCATTGATGATACCGTATCAAAAACGATGTTATATTGAAGCGTGTTCCTCATATGTAGTAATCATTCCTATTTAATATTTATTTCACACATATATATAATACCATACTGCTTTTTGCTTGTCAACATATTTTTTGCGGATTCCAAAAAATAGAGATAATCTCGTTGAATATGAATTTTTGTAGGGATATAACGAAAAAAGCTCTTTTGCATATTGCAAAAGAGCTTTTTGGTGGCACCTCCAAGGAGAATCGAACTCCTGTTACCGCCTTGAGAGGGCGGTGTCTTGACCGCTTGACCATGGAGGCATCTCGTTAACAGGTGGTATTATATCACAATGAAATCAGTTTGTAAAGGGGAATTTTTGTTTTTTTTTTGATTTTTTATAAAAAAGGGGACCGTATAGTAACGGCCCCCCTTTTGAATCGTGATATATATTAGTTATAGACAACGTATACGTAGTCGGCGCTGTTTCCCTCGTTATACGTGTATTCTATTCTGTATGTTCCGCTAAGTATGCTTGTTGTGTTGGAGGGAACCGCAGAGTAGGTGCCTGTTTCCTCGTCCAGTATTTCAATACTTTCATCGGGAAGGCCGTAAACGAATGCTATCTTGGCCAGCTGATCCGCAAATGCAGAGTACGTCATATCCGCGCTGTATGCAAGCTCGTGATATATGGTTTGTGTTTCTTCAGATACCACGTTAAGAACACCGTTGCTTTCGGAGATCGTTATGGTAAGATTTTCTGTCCTGATAGTGTTTGCGGTAACGTTTGTAAACGTAACGGGTACAACATCAGACGCCTTTATACCGTCTGACGTTGAAATGTAAGCAACAAGACGGAAACTGCCGGTAGCAACTGCGGGAAGCAGGAAGAATATATCAGACGTGCTTACCGTAAATGTATCTGCCCCCTGATATGTAACTGCTGCAGTACTGTTAAGCTCAACGGGAATAAGTGATGCCGTTGTGCCTGACCCAATGACCTCCAATGCAAAATTCACTATATAAGGCTCGTCAACGACGTAAAGAGTGGTATCCGTTACTGTAAGGGATATGTTGCCGACAGTAACGCTGCCGTTTGCATAATTTACGTCATTGAACGTAGTTGCAGAGATAGGTGCGAAGTTGATAAGAAAATCAAGGTTTTCTCTTCTGTCGTAATCGATGACCTCCTTGGATTTGATATTACCGTACTTACTTGAAAGAGCGTTAAGCTTCGATTTTTCAACGTTAAAGGCTGATTTAAGGCCTGAGGAGGTTACTGTATAACCGTTAAAAAGGTAGTGATTCTTAAATTGCTCTCCCAGTGAGATCACCTGTGTCATCTGCTTCATTATGGCATTAAGATCTCTCTTGCACTGTAAGCCTGTATACTTAACAAAATCCTTGATTATGTTAAGCTTATCCTCAATGATACGGCTGGGATCTGTTTCTGCGGAGGAAACCGTAATCATCAGCTCAGCCTCCGTACCGTATGCAGTATCACTTACTATGGTGGTTGTATATGTTACGTTGCTGTTGACCTCCTGTGAAGGATTGAGTGATATACCGTTTGTAAAGTTGATGCTGCCATTGCTTCCAACAGATTTAACGCCCTCAAAGCCGTTGAGCTTGATGGTAACGGATGAAAGGCTGTCCTTAATATAGTCTATACTGAAAATATCGGTTTTTCTGTCTGCGCTTATAACCTGATAGCTATGGACAGACTTCTCGTCGACATTGTATAAAATATCGCATGTAAGCGCGCTGGGCATAGCGAGAAGGTTTACGTTGAATCTTGAATCATATTCTGATGCAACAAACGTCTGCCAATATCCCTTTGTGTGATCTGCTGCAAATACCAGCAAATTGTCCGAGTCATTCTTAAAGAATTCTATCATCTCGTATCTTTCGCCGGGTATGTAAAGACAACGGTTGGTGGCTATCTCATTATCGATCCAGATCTCATATACGTTTTTACCGTTCTCATTCGTATAACGCTTACACATATCTACCTGGAAATCGGTTCTTGAATAAAGGGTTTCGGATTCGCTGTCTACGGAGAGATAGTATTCCGTATCTCCCTTGGCTATCCAGGTGTCGAGTATTCTTATGTTCTTTTTAACATAGTCGATAAGATCGGCACCGCTGTTGGCCATCTGCACTATTATTGTGGTTCTGTTTTCAAAATATCCGTAGGAATTTGAGATCTCGTCAAATGAAAGCACGTCCTGCATTGAATCGTCAATGCTGTCGGGCATTATATACTGACCGGATCCTGAAAACATTTCCTTAAGATTGCTTTCTGCAAGATAGGCGAGGTTGTTAAGATCCTCAACACCGCTGTCGAATATACTGCCCTTTCTTTTAAGAACGCTGGAATTAAGGCGCTCTTTTGCAAGCATGATTTTTGCGGCGTTTGTTCCGCTCATGCCCTTGGGAAGACCCTCAATAGTACATCCTACTGTTGTAGAAAGCACTATTGCCAATACTATGAATAAATATATTATCTTTTTCATATATCCTCCTTATTTTATAAAAAATATACACTACTTCCTTTTGGGTGTCAATATTTTTTTGATCAGTATTCAAGTATTATAAGACGGTGGAGATTAAACGGGCTTACCGAGACTGTAACGTATCCCTCTCCCTGCTCAAAATCAACAGCCTCACCGCTGGGTACACAAAAAGCACCAGTTATTATTTTGTCTGTTCTGACTGTTACCTTAACGTCGTGTAGCGTAGGGAAATCGGGTATAAGACAGGCGTTTCCTCTGTTTACGGGAGGGGCATACAAAATGTGCAAGGCGTAAAAGCTGTCATCATCGCTCTTTCTGAATCTCACTCTTGCACAGGATGGAAGATTTTGGGAGGTAATATACTTATCGTATACGCTTTCTATTACCTTAATAATATATTGCTCTACAACGTAGCTTCCGATATTGTTGTATACCTCAAATATTGGGTGAGCAAAGTAGGTAACGTTGCCGTTTTGTATTAAGGCAGGGTATGAGGCAGGCTCTGTTTTGTTAGGTGTGTTTTTATGTCCGCAAAAATGTCCCCAGGTACGGCTGAAATATGGCTCGTATATTTTTGCAAGATGCTCACCCTCGCCCTCTGTAACGTATGCACTTGAATATGAAAGGAAGGGCGTTGAAAAATCCTCCATAGGATATTCAATGTAATCCATATCATATTCGGATTTTCTTATTTTTTTAATGCCTGTTTCATCAAAAATACTTTCATAGCTGGCTATAAGCTTGCCGCCGTTTGCGGTATAGCTTATAAGCCTTTCCTTATCGGCTTTGTCAAGTACAACCCTGTCCGGCAAAATTATACAGCGGTATTTTGAAAGGTCGTCGTTATGCATTATAACGTCAAAATCCAGGTGCATTATCTGAAGGATTTTGGACGCGCCTATATCGGATGCCCTTGAACCGCTTGTCCATATACCGATATCGGTATAGGTATGGGTGTTTTCTGAATATTTTTCGATTTTTGAAGTGTAGTCAAAGGCGTGTGAGATAATGCTGTACGTGCTTTTATCTATCATGCCGCATGGATGAAGATGGTCGCCTACCGATATAGATGCGCCTACGCTTACCATATCTGCGCATTCGTAGCGAAGAGCCTCCTTGCTTTTGAAGCCTCCGAATTCACCCCATGAATGGTGGAATTTACCTGTCATACCAAGATAACGCTTGCCGTACTTTTCAAAGTATTTGGCGCGTATAGGCATAAGGTCATATCCGCCGCTTCCTGTAGGAAGATCCTCAAGCTCGTAATGTGTCTGATAGGGGTGGTATTGGGGCCTGTCTGTTTCAGCACCGCCATTGTAAAATACGGGGGCATCCTTACAGTAGGAGTGTACAATACCGGTAAGGCGCTTCATCATTTCGATGCGCTTTATTATGTAGTATTTTTTTGCATCCTCAAGGCTTGTTACGTCAAATCCCATTTCCAGCATACCTTTTTTACACGCATCGCAGCCGCAATTATCGCTGATGAAGCATATATCGTAGAAAATTCCGTCTGAAACGTCAAATTCTCTGCATATCTCGTGAGTGATTTCCTCCAGATGCTTGAAATAATCTCCAACAGGGCAGAGTGTTGTCCATGCGGGGTGGTCAAGGGGAGTGTTCGGGTCATCACAGGGTATGGCGCCGATATAAATAGTTTCGTTTGAAACAAAATCCTTGTGGTGCCATTCCGGGTGATTATCCGCATCATTCTTGCTCCAGCCCACGGTAATGTATATAGGGGCCTTGGCGCCTGCATCGTGTATAGCCTCTATTTGCTCCTTCAAAAGGTTGAAACTCAAGCCGGGATGCATAGGGGCCACCTTTGAAGGATAATAGGTATATCCGTGATGACATTTTGCAAAAACTGTCATTGAATCTATATGGGAATCACGTATGGCTTTGGTGAATTCCTCTTTATTGAAATGCTCACCGATATTGGGTATATCGGGGCTTGTATGAAAATCAAGATGAACACACTTCATATAATATTGCCTTTCCTTGAGTGAATGATATTGCAGATGCAAAACGGTATGTTACTCTTGTTAACTAATATATCATTTTATAAGTATATTTTCAAGATTTTTCAAATATAAAAAACAGTAGGGAAGAGGTGCTGGTTTTTAAGGGGTATTTAGCTTCGGCTGCGTAATCATCGTTGATAATATTGAAGGCTTTTACGTGTAATATGTTTTTATGAAACAATATACTGTTGACGGCGGAGATATTATGTTGTACAATAAGCCCGTATAATTCGGGTTAAGTTATGTATTTTATGTTATTGTGGAGGATATATGGAAAAATTGAAGGAAAAAAGAACGAAGGAACAGCTTATCGAGCTTCTTGTTGCTATTTGCCTTGGTATTACGGCACTTGCAACAGCATGGGCTTCATGGATCGGCTCATTACACGGCGGTGTTCAGGCAACAAGTTACACAACAAGCAATAACCTTGCTGCAGAGGGTAACGCAATGTATAACGAAGCATCACAGAGCCTTATACAGGATATGATGCTTTGGAATCAGATAAGCGATACCAGAATAGATTACACTTTTGCTCTTGAGCAGAACGATACAGAGGCTATGGAAAAGCTTGAATGGAAGCTGGACCAGCTCCTTAACGACAACTGCTCGGACGAGCTGTACGATGCAATTCTTTGGGCAGATGAGCAGGAGGAATATGCCACCCCATTCCAAAAGGAGGGCTTTGTTGATTCCTATTATGCGGATGCTATGGAGGTTCTCGGGGAATCTCAGGAGCAGCTTGAAATCGGCAAGGAAGCAAACCAAAACGGGGACGCATTTGGCCTTGTAACGGTTATATACTCCGTTGTATTGTTCTTGCTCGGTATTGTAGGTACATTTAAGAATCTTCCCAACAGATTCGCAGTTTTGGGTGTTGCAGTAGTGGGCTTTGTATTTGCAACAGTATATATGCTGTTCCTGCCTATGCCCCTGGATTTCAGCTTTGCAAGCTTTTTCGGAGCATAATAATTCAGTATTGAATATACATAAAAAGAGTTCTGTAAAAGAACTCTTTTTTTATTGTATACCGAAAACCACGCGATAGTCGCGTGGTTCAGTAGAGGTTAACCGATGAAAATATAATAAAGGCCCCTTGGTTTTGGCGAAGCCAATAACTGTGAAGGGGGCTGTCTTCGCGAAAGCAAAAAGACTGGGGGATTGTTAAGAGCCGATAATCGACAATCCCTCCGTCAAAAATCAAAGATTTTTACCATCTCCCTTTGCACAAGGGAGGCTTTTTATTTGTCTTATACCGTAACAAGCAGGGAAAATGTACATCACTTTTCCACATGTTAGGAGAACCTAAAACCCTTTTCTAAACAAAAATCATCTGTTCAATAAATTCGTGTTTACCTATTGTTGTCTATTTCTTTTTGTCGTTTAAGAGCACCCATAATCTCTCGGATACTTGGATCGCCTTTGATTGTGCAACGGAGTCCGTCAAAATTTACCGTATATAAGGCTTCTTTGAATTTGCTCCATAATTTTTTCATAAAATCACACTCCTTACAACCACATTCTAATATCGCGTGCAAGGAAACAAAACGGTCAACTGGTGTAATTTGTGTGAAATTCGGTCAAAGCTTTATGATTTGACCATCAAATATCCTATATTGTTGGTTGAACAAAATGCCCCACAAGTGTATACTAAATTCAGAACGGAGGGACATTATGAAGCACGAGGTTACTACCTATAACACAAAATTGTTACTCGCTAATACGTTAAAAGCGCTTATGCGCACCAAGCCCTTTTCAAAAATAACGGTAAGCGAAATTATCAACACTTGTAAAATTAATCGAAAAACCTTTTATTATCACTTTGAAGATATTTTTGCACTGCTTAAATGGATGTTTGAGGAAGAGGCTATTGAAGTTGTAAAGCATTTTGATCTGCTTGCAGACTATGAAGAAGCTATCCGCTTTGTAATGAAGTATGTGGACGAAAATGATTATATTATAAGTTGCGCCTACGATTCAATTGGTAGAGATGAAATGAAACGCTTTTTCTATACAGATTTTGTAGGTGTGGTCACATCAGTC
>SVGI01000001.1 GCA_015056385.1 Clostridiales bacterium | reverse complement strand
TTTTCATAGACAAATCCTCCTTTTGTGTTTTGGTTTGACTGGCAGGTCTCTCCTATCTTACCACAGTCGGAGGATTCTTTTCATCGGTTAACCTTTTTTGAACCACGCGACTATCGCGTGGTTTTCGTTATACAACAAAACCCCAAAGCCGTAATGGCTTCGGGGTGATTTTTGCATTTTGCGATTAACGCTTTGAGAACTGAGGTGCTCTACGTGCAGCCTTAAGACCGTATTTCTTACGCTCTTTCATTCTGGGGTCACGTGTGAGGTAGCCTTCCTGCTTGAGGATAGGCCTCATTTCGTCGCTAACCTCGAGAAGTGCACGTGAAATGCCGTGACGGATAGCGCCTGCCTGACCTGTGTAGCCGCCGCCCTGAACGTTTGCCTTAACGTCGTACTTGCCAACGAGGCCTGTAGCAACGAGGGGCTGTCTAACGATAAGCTTAAGCGTTTCAAGACCAAAGTAATCGTCGATATCTCTGCCGTTGATTGTTATAACACCTGTACCGGGCATAACGTATACTCTGGCAACAGCTTCTTTTCTTCTGCCTGTGCCGTAATATCTAACTGTATCAGCCATGTTCTGTGAACCTCCCTATCAGATTTCCCACATTTCAGGCTGCTGTGCCTGGTGAGGATGTTCGCTACCGGAATAAATCTTGAGCTTCTTGAGCATCTTTCTGCCAAGGCTGGACTTGGGAAGCATGCCCTTTATTGCTGCATACATGGGGAACTCAGGCTTTCTCTGAACCATCTGCTTGTATGTGAATTCCTTAAGGCCGCCCATGTAACCGGAATGATGCCTGTACATCTTATCGTTTTCCTTGTTACCTGTGAGGATTGCCTTATCGGAATTGATGATGATTACGAAATCACCTGTATCAACATGGGGTGTGTAGTAAGGTCTGTGTTTGCCGCGAAGAATAGTAGCAGCCTGTGAAGCAACTCTGCCGAGAGGCTTGCCTTCTGCGTCAATAACATACCACTTTTTGGCTATTTCATTGGGCTTAGCCATATATGTGCTCATTGTTTTTTTCTCCTGAATCATATTGCCGCCTTCAGTTGCGTGTGCTCCGGGGCTAGTGGACCACCCACACCAAAACAGCCTTACTATAATACACTATGTTTTAGATATTGTCAAGCCTTTTTTATAGGTTTTTTCAGCATTTCTGCTGTTTTTTTATGAATTTTTATGTGTTTTCTCCGTATTTAATGAATTTTTTCAGGATTCCCGACTTATTATGCTCACGTTTTCAGGGGATACGTCTGTATTATCCGTTATGATTTTAAGTATCTTGGTTACATCCTTATCCTTAAGGCTTTGCGCCTTTATAACCGCGGTAACGCTATCATCACTTATAAATACAACAGCATCCTCAAAGTGCTTCGCTATTATAAGCCCCTCAATCAAAAGCTCCTTTTCCATTGTCTGAGTGATTTTCAAAAGCTCCCTTTGAGCCTCATCACGTATTTCCTCTGAAACGTTTTCACCCTCGCTTACCGTTTTAACGTACTTCTGCTCTATTTCACGTACGCTTTTGCGATTATCCCTGTACGCCTCAAAATAATCGTAGCCCTGAGCGCTGCCGCCGGGTGCGCCCGGTGTGGGTATCGGTGTCAGCGTCGGTGAAAGCGTTGCCTCTATTGTTGGAGATGGGCTTTTTGTTGACGATACAGGGGCTGTACCTGCCCTGTTATACACGTAGTTTGCTCCTGCAAGCACCACAAGGCAAACTGCAAGGGATACAAACACAAGAGTTCTTTTACTGTCCTTCAATTTTATCTACCGTTCCTTTCAGTATGTTTTAACGTCAAGCGTCATTCATTACAAAAACCTTTACCATTGATGCCTTTACGCCCAAAACCGTTCTTGCGGCGGTAACAAGCTCAAAGGTAACTCCTATATCCCTCGCTCCCTGGGCAACTATTATCACCCCCACCACCTCCTGCCTTGTGTTGCTCTGTGATAATGAAAGCCAGCCGCCCGTGGATTCCCCGCTCTGAGTATAGGTTACCATTACCTCTACTCTGCCCGCCCCCCTTATCTGTGAAAGGGTTGCGGCAAGCCTTTCCTCAAGCTGTGTTGACACGCTGACAGATGCGGCCTCTTCTGCGGTATCCCCCATCCTTGAGGGCATAATGGCAATACACATAAGCGCCACCGCGCCGCAGAGTATTATAAGTAATTCCTTACCCGAAAGCCTTAAGCCTTTTTTTAATCGGGATAACGCCCCGCCTTCTCTTTTTTCCATTTTACGTACCTGTAAGCGTAATATTTACGTCCTCCTCCTCAAGCATACTTATCTCTGCCGCCCTTTTTACTATGTGCCCTGTATCAAGAGGTCCATCGTACCGCAGGGTAATATATATGCGCATAGGGGCTGTATTATACCCCGAGGGGGTTATAACACACCTTACGGTAGGGGCGCATCCTTCGGGGGCGGTTTGGAGAATATACTCCCGTATCTCATTTTCTATGTAAGGAATTTTCCATTCCATTATCCTTTTTTCCGCGTCTGAAAGTATATTGCTTGCCAAAGCGCTGCCGTTATCCTCTGTGTTTTCTGTGCTTCCCCAATTTTTTACCGCTGAAATAACTTCGGATGCCTCACCCCGTACACCGATTATCATCACCGCAACCGTAAGCACGCCTATTACCCTGTGTATAAGGACACCGCCCTTCCAGCCACCAAGCACCGCATCTGCAATAACCGAAATTACAGAAAGCACAGCCGCCGCCATACAGGCGGTTTTTAACGCGTTACCCATTTTACCCCCTTATATCCCTCAAGACACCCCTGCAATAAGGGCAATCATTACGGTACACAGCACACTGCAGGCTCCTACGCACAAAAATACCGTTGTGAATATGCCGCCTACATCTGTTAGACAGGCGGATATTTTCTCCTCACCTATAAGCGAAAGCACACCCCCTGCCGCCCTGTATAAAAGGGCAATACCCAATATGCTGAAGGCAGGAAACACGCTTATACAGGCAACTGTAATAACCCCTGCCACACCGAGAGCCCCCTTTACGGCGCCTGCGCAGCTTACAACCGTATCCAGCCCCTGGGAAAGGTAGGCTCCCCCAAGTGATGAAAGGCCGGAAAGGGTGTTTCTTATGCTTTCCGAGGCAACGGAATCCCCAAGCCCTGCTACAAGCCCATTGAGTGAGGCTATGGCAAAAACAACTGCAAAGAGAATTGATATCCCCCAATTACAAAGGGAACGCGCCCCCTTATACACCCCCGAAAGCATAGTGCTTTGGGATACCCGTGAGCAAAGGCACAGCACGACGGCACATATAAGCAGGGGAAATATAACGTGATTTACCGTTAAATAGCACACCTCCCCCATAGCCGTTGCCGTAAGAGCCATTTTACCCCCCGTTGCAACCTTGCCCGTAGCTATTACAAGGGCAGAGAGCACGGGGGCAGATACCCTCGTAAAGCCAAGAGCTCTTTGTGTATAGTATTTTGCCCCGTCTATTACAGAGGATATGGAGTTTAATATTACAATAGCGCATACTGCAGTTAATACCGTGGTAGCCAGGCTTATTGCCCCCTTTTTATTCTCATCCGAAACGGCGTGGGCAACAGCGCTTAATACGCCCATACTGATAAGCACAGATACCCGTGGAAAATGCTCTCTTGCCCCAACAAGCACTCCAGAAAAAACGTTCTTTGCAGCATCCCATATACCAACACCCTCTCCGCCCTTGAGAAGCTCCCCTACGTATTGGGAAAGGGAGCCGTCAGAAATCTGCGCCTCATTAAAAAACTCCTCCCAGGAGGAAATGTCAACAGAATCCATAAGCCTTAAGGGGTCCTCAACGTATTCTGCGCACGCTGCCGTGGGCGAAAATAAAAGAATACCAAATATTACCGCAGAGATTACGGCAAATATCCGGTATCCTGATTTTACAAAGCCCATATTTCCTCCTTTGCTCTACGGCGATAAAGCCGTACCTATCCCCTCTATGAGAGCCTTGAATATCGGGAATGCAGAGGCAAGCATCAGTATTCTCGAGCCTATATCTATTCCCGTAACTACTGCCTGTGAGCCTACGTCCTCGCAAACAGACGCGGCAATTCTGGCAACCAGCGCAACGAAAATCATTTTTATAACCGAGGATATTACGTCTGCCCCTACCCCCGCCATATCTCCCAGGGCGCTTATACCCTTTACAACGTCTTCCATTTTTGATATTGCAAGCACTGCAACCATCACCAGAAACGCCGTGCCTATTACAGGGGAATACTCGCTTTTATACTGCTTTACTATGAGTATCAAAACGGCGCAGATTATCCCCCCAAGAGATATTTTTATAACGTCGTTCATCAATACCCTCCAAAAAGCCCCCTTAATACGTTAAAAAGGTCTTTTACAAGGTCCACCACCGTAAGTATTACTATTATTAGCCCCGTAACCGTTACAAGCGTGGCAATATCGTCCTTCCCTGCCTTTATAAGTATCTGATTCAGCACGGCAACAAGTATTCCAACAGATGCAATTTTGAAAATAACGTCTATCTGCACATTTTTCTCCTTTTGATTAAAGCATAAGCACCGATATCACAGCACCCACCAAAAAGCCAAGCTTTTTTATAAGGGGAGCAGATGCCTCATACCGTCTCCTCATTTCTGACGTTTTATCCTCCCACAGGCTTATTACCCCGTTAAAGGTGTCCTCTATAATTACGGGGTCTGTACCCTCTGCAAGCACAAGCAGGGCTGTAAGCCTTTCCCGCATATCCTTACAGCGTAAATACGGGGACATACCTACCGCCGCCTCTATTTCCCCCTTCAAATCCTGTGGTGTATCTATAAAAATCTCTGCCACCTCGTTAAAAAGAGGAATTTTGCTTTGTGCATAGGCCCTTTTAAGCGCCTCCCCCATACCAAAGGACGTTACGGTTACCTCGTTTTTAAGCACCTTAAGCCCCTGTAAAAGCGCCTCTGCCTCCTTAAGCCTTTCCCCCATGGCAGAGGCATATATAACCCCCATCATTCCCGTAGAAAGTATCAGTATTACGTACACCCACACGGTACAACTCTTTTCAAGGCTTCTATTTTCCCCGGGTGTGCCATATCGGAAAGGGTAATGGCATAGGTTATAAGATTATTATCGTAAAGCCGCCTTATGCCTTCTCTTTTAAGCGCGTCTCCGAAATCTCTTCCGTGGGCCGTGGCAACAAAGCCTACCCCCATGGTAGACGCATCAAAAAGTGCCTGGGCATCATAGGACGTTCCTATTTCATCTGTGAATACTGCCCTTGGGGAAAGATTTCTTACCGCCATACAAAGAGCCTCCTTTTTTTCGAAGCCGACTAAAACATCCGTGTATTTTCCTACGTCCATAGTGGGTACGCCCTGTGCCATAGGGCATATTTCCCCTCTCTCATCTATAATCACACAGGCAAAAAGGCTGCCTGCTATTCTTGCAATATCCCTTAAAAGCGTGGTTTTACCGCCACCGGGCGGGGAAATTATAAGGGTATTCGCCACGCCGCCTGTACCTATCACAGCCTTGGCAACGCTTTCTCCGCAGCCTATGACCTCGTGTGGAATTCTTATACACAGCCCCGAAACCTCCTTAAAGCCGCCTCTGGGCGCCATTTCCTCCATACATTCCCCCCAAAAGCCTATACGCGCCCCGCAAAAGGAGGCGTATCCCCTTGCAAATGAAGATGCCGCCCTTATAGGGCTGTACTGTGTAATTCTTGATATTACTGTATCTATATGGGATTTTTCCACCCTGAAATTCAGCTCAAGGATTTTTGAACCAAGGTATACAAGAGCGTTTGACCCTGTTTTTAGCCTTATCTGAGTAATGCTTTTGGTATCTGCGGATATTTCCCCGATACACTCCCTTATATCTGTTGGGAGCAGGGATAAAATTCTGTTGAAATGCGTACCCTTCATAGCGCTCCTCCTTTTGTGATGTAATTATTTATATGCCCAGTTAGCACAGATAAGAACAAAAAAAGAAGGCATCACACCCCTTCACATATAAAAAGAAGGACAGAGAGTTTTATGCTCTCTGCCCTTTTTATGAAAATATATTATTCTGCTGTAAGCACACCCTCAAGGCGGTATGCAAAATCAAATTTTTATCCGTTTCCCTTTTCTAAAACGTATGCCGCAACACGTATTGCACTGCCGTTATCTATAAAAACCCTTACGTTTATTACGCTTTTATCCTTGTAATAATACCAGATATAGCCGTTTTCACTTGTGTAGGATGCCTCTATGCCCTCGAAAAGCTTATCCTTTACTACGCCGCCACCCGATTCCTTAACGGAGAATATGCCGTTTGAATCCACACCTGCAGCGCAGCTGTTCCAAATATGTGAGGCATAGGAATACAGCCCTTCCTCACCAACGTAGCCCTCGTGCTCAAAGGTAAAGCCTATACCCTCCCCGGGATTTTCGGTAAAATCCCCATAGGATACGTAGGATATATATCTGTACCCTGCAGGAAGCCTTACGCCCTGTATACCCGTAACCTCTGCAAAGCCCTGCACCGCCTTTTCACCAAGGGAAAGGCTTTCCTGAGGCTTTGCGCAGGCACAAAGCCCAAGGGCTATTGCACAGACCAAAATCACAGCAAATATTTTCTTTAGCATAGGCATACCTCAAGGCCGTACGGAATAAATCTCGTCCTGGGCGGGGGGCATTATTTCCTCACTGCCGTTTTTATTTACAAGCGTAAGGCCCTCGCTCTTTATATTACCTATAACCGCGGCGTTTATGCCATCACCTTGAAGGGCGTTTACAACCTTTTCCCCGTCCCTTGCAAGCATAAGCATACATCCGCTTGATATAAGCTTAAACGGATTTACTCTGCACGCACTGCATATCTTTTTTACAACGTCCGTAATAAGTATTTTATCCTCATACACGGTAGCGCCCTTGCCAAGATTACTGCAAAGCTCCCACACGGCGCCAAGAATTCCGCCCTCTGTAACGTCGTGCATCAGGTAAGCGCCGTTTTTTGCGCCTATGGCGCCGTCCCTTACAACGCTTATACTGTTGATGTATTCCCTTGCCTCGTTTAATTCATCTGCTGTAAGGCGCTTTTCCATAGCGCGTGAATACTCGCGGGCTATAATTGCGGCGCCCTCAAGACCTACGGACTTTGTCATAATAATACTGTCCCCATCCATAGGAGTAAAGCTTTCCTTAAAGCCCTTTGAGGGTCTTTTGCCTATTGCAGTAACGCTTGCAACCGTTCTCGTAACGGCATCCGTAACCTCGGTATGACCACCGAGCACATCTATGGAAAGGGCGGAGGCTGTTTTAACGATGTCCTCTACTATAGCATCCAATTCATCCATTGTTGCCCTGGGAGGTATAAGAAGAGTAACCATAACGCCCACAGGGGTAGCGCCTGCCGCCGCAATATCGTTACAGGCAACGTTCAGCGCTATAACTCCGATATCACGGTCTGTCCCTGTTATAGGGTCGCTGGAGAGGACACAGGCATCACCGTCTAAATCCAATACTGCGCAGTCTGCGCCTACTCCCGGGCCTGCCAGCACCTTTGAGCGAGGCACAGAAAGCCTGTCCAGAACGTGATGTTTAAGCTCCTCGTTGGTTAATTTTCCTATTTTCATGTCCAAAGCCTTTATTCGGTTATTTTCATAAATCGGTACTGCGCCTCGTTAAGCTCGGCGTAAAGTCCGCCCTGAGCTACAAGCTCATTATGTGTACCGTGCTCGTATATTTTGCGCTCTGCAATTACCATAATATCGTCTGCGCTCTTTATGGTTGAAAGCCTGTGAGCAATAACGAAGGTTGTTCTGCCCTTCATAAGCTCATTAAGACCCTTTTGGAGCATAAGCTCTGTTTTGGTGTCGATATTTGAGGTTGCCTCGTCAAGCACCAATATAGTAGGGTCTGAAAGAAGGGCTCTTGCAAAGGATATAAGCTGCCTTTGACCCTGGGATATACCGCCGCCTCTTTCCTGAACTATCGTATCGTAGCCTGCAGGGAGGTCCATAATAAAATCATGTGCGCAAACCACCCTTGCGGCGTTTTCTATTTCCTCGTCTGTTGCGTCAAGCCTGCCGTAGCGGATATTTTCTCTTATAGTTCCCGTAAAGAGATACGGTTCCTGAAGCATCATACCTATATGTCTGCGAAGCTCGTGCTGCTTAAGCTGCCTTATATCTATTCCGTCTATAAGCACTCTGCCTGCCTTTACGTCGTAAAAACGGGCAACAAGGTTTACTATAGTGCTCTTACCTGCGCCTGTGGGGCCTACAAGGGCAACCGTTTCACCGGGGGCAACCTTAAAGGATACGTTTTCAAGAACGGGCTTTTCCTCCTCGTAGTAGAAGGTAACGTCCTCAAACTCAACTCTGCCACGCCATTCCTCAGGCACTGTTGCGTCAGGGGCATCTACTATATCGTTCTGCTCGTCAAGCATTTCGAATATACGCTCCATAGATGCGGCGGCGCTGTTAAGAGTATTGAAGTAGTTCATTATACTTAAAATGGGGGACCAGAAGCGCGTGGAATAGTTGGAGAAGCCTACTACAACACCAACCGTAACCACTCCGCTTTTAGCCATATACACGCCTGCAAGATAAACAAGGGTAAGGCCAACAATAGAAAGTATAGCCGAGCCGTAGTTTAATACGCAGGAATAGAATATAGCCTTAAGCCACGTTCTTTTGTATTCGCCGTTTATACGGTGATGCTCCTCAACAGCCTTCTGCTCACGGGTAAAGGCCTGTGTTGTTTTAATACCGGAAAGCTGCTCGTGTATAAACGCATTTATGGTTGAGCTTTTCTTGCTTACGTCTGCCCAGGCATCTCTTGCTCTGGGGGTAAATACAAGCATCCATACAAGAAGAAGGGGTATGCCTGCCAGACTCAAAAGCGAAAGAGTAACGTCTATGTTGAATATAAGCACCACGAGAACAACAAGGCCGAAAACTTCAATAAGTATATTGAAGAGTCCGTTTGTAATAAGGTCGCTTAAGGCATTGACGTCGTTTATAATTCTTGCAAGTATTTTACCTACGGGGCGTGAATCGAAGAAGGTGAAGGACATTTCCTGAACGTGCCTGAAAAGGTCGCTCCTGAGCTTCATAATAATCTTCTGACCTACCTTTGTAAGTATAAGCTGCCTGAAAATGGAACACAAAACGTTTATAAGGTTGAGTCCAAGCATTATAAGGGCGTAATACATAAGCCCCATCATATTGTTTTCCTTGATAGGTCCGTCTATTGCCTCCTGCATCATAAACGGGCTGAATATTGATGCAACAGAGGCTAACATCATCAATACAAAGGCAAGTACAATATGGAAAATATATGGCTTTGCATATACCAGAAGCCTTGCAAGTTGCTTCATGCTAAACCGGGTTTCTATGACCTCATCATCAACAAGTCGCTGTTTTTTCTTAGCCATTTCCCAACACCTCCGTAGCGTTTGAATTTTGTACGGTGTTTTCTGCCTGTAATTCCCTGTTCAGGTCGCTGTACTGGTCGCAGAATACGGAATAGTATCTGCCCTTTAATGCGAGAAGCTCCTCGTGTGTACCTCTTTCCACGATTTTTCCGCCATCCATAAAGAATATTATATCCGCATGCTTAACGGAGGATATTCTGTGGGCTATTATAAAGGTTGTTCTTCCCTTCATAACAGGCTTAAGCTCGTTTTGTATGTAATGCTCTGTTTCCATGTCAACAGCAGAGGTACAGTCGTCCATTACCAATATTTTAGGAGCGCGCATTACCGCTCTGGCTATGGAGATTCTCTGCCTTTGGCCGCCTGAAAGTCCAAGACCTCTTTCACCGATTACGGTATTGTAGCCATCGGGCATTTTTTCAATAAACTCTGATGCGTCTGCAATTCTTGCAGCCTCACCTATTTCTTCCATTGTAGCATCGGGGTTTGAGAATTTAATATTTTCCTCTATTGAGTCGGAGAAAAGGAAGGTATCCTGAGATATGTAGCCTATCATACCTCTTAATTGAGGAATACCCCACTCCTTAACGTCTACCCCGTCTATTTTTACGCTGCCCTCGCTGACGTCGTAAAAGCGTCCGAGAAGCGTGGTAAGGGTTGATTTACCCGAGCCCGTAGGACCCATAATACCTACCGTACTTCCCGCGGGAACAGAAAAGCTTACGTTATTTATTACGTTTTTATCCGTATATGCAAAGGAAACGTTATCAAACTCCACGCTTCCCCTTGTTTCATCCTTGTCGGGTGTATAGGGCTCGTCTATCTCGACGATATCACTGCCTGTATCCAAAACCTCAAATACACGTCTTGATGAAACGATTGCCTGGTTTGTAATGCTCAAAAGCCATGAAAGCATCTGGATAGGGCCTGTAAGCATCCAGATATACCCGGAGAAGGTAAGCATTTCACCTACTGTCATATCTCCCTTGCCTATAAGCACACCGCCTATCCACACTATAACAATAGAATAGGATGCACTTATAAAGGACATCCAGGGGCTGTACTTTGCGCCAATAACCGTTGCGGCAATATTGAGGTTTGCAGTTTCACGGTTTTCAACCTCGAATTTATTTATTTCGAAGTCCTCACGCACAAAGGAGCGTACCACCTTTATACCTGCAATATTTTCCTGTGTAACTGTGTTGAGCTTTGCCTGCTGCTCTCTCATTTTTACGTATATGGGCTTAATCTTTTTGTTGTAAAACGCCGCAAGGGTAACTACTATAATTGAAAGAGCCAGACAAACAAGGGTAAGCACAACGTCCAGGGACATCATTATTATAAGTGATGCCACAAAATAAACTATATTCTGTATATAGCTCGGAATACCCTGAACAAAGAATATACGCATACCGTCAAGGTCGCCTGTCATTCTGGACATAAGCTCACCCGTACGCATTTTATCAAAATACGAATAAGGAAGCTCGAACAGGTGGGAAAGCATGCTTTCTCTGCAGTTGTTTGTTATGCTTTGGGCACAGCGCTCCAGATTATAGTCGCCGCATCCCTTAAAGCACCACGCAACAACGTTGAGCAGAAAATATGTAGACATAATAATGGGAACAAGATAATATTTACCCTTTTCCATTATGTCGTCAAATATCCACTTATTGTAATACGGCGCCAGCAGGGAAAGTGAATACTGCACCACCATACAGAACAATGCAAATACTATACCCTTCCAATAGGGACGCGCCATTTTTAAGATCCGTTTAATCTCTTTCATTTTCTCACCGCCTTCGGCAATTTTAAGACTTTGTAATCAAAGTCAGGTAACTAACCCGCCGTTCACTGCAAGAACAGCGCCTGTAATATACGCCGCCTTTTCACTTGCGAGAAAAAGCACCGCATGTGCCACCTCTTGGGGTTCACACAGTCTTCTTTGGGGGATATCCTCTGTTAACAACGAAACAGTTTCCTCTCCCAAGGATAAGGTCATAGGAGTTGCAACAGCTCCGGGAGCAACACAGTTTACAGTTATGCTGCTGGCTGCAAGCTCCTTTGCCAGAGATTTGACAAAGGCCTCAACTCCTCCTTTGGAGGCCGCATACGCCGCCTCACAAGCCGCTCCGCATTTTGCCCACATGGATGATACCGCAATTATTCTGCCCCAGCCTCTTGAAAGCATTTGCTCCGAGGCAAGCTTGGCGGTATTGAACACCCCTGTAAGATTTACGGAGATTACACGTGAAAATTCCTCCACAGTCGTATCGTATACGAGCTTGTTGAGGGATACTCCTGCGTTCAGAACTGCAATATCTATTCCGCCGCAGGCCCTTTGAGCCTCGTTAAAAAGCATCTGCGCCTGGGCGTAATCAGATATATCTGCCTGAACACATATACCCTCGCAGCCTATCTCGCGACAAGCCCTGAGGGTATCCTCTGCCCCTTTTTTATCGGAGCAGTAATTTAAGACGATAAAGCCACATTCGCGGGCAAGCTCTAAGGCACACTCGCGGCCGATAACACCGGATGCCCCTGTGACCAGGGCGTTTTTCTTTTTTCTTTGCTGGTTTTCGGAATATGAATATAACATACTATACACGCTATATTTATCCAATAAGATAGGCTTACTCGGAAAATCCGCTTGTCAACAGCTGTGCCACAGCTATTGACGCCTGTACTTCATCCGCACCTATTATCTTTATAGATACTGCCTCTCCACATTTTACACCGAGCATCAATATGGAAAGGAGGCTTTTTGCGTTGCCTGTCATCTTCCCGGAGGATATCATTATCTCACAGGAAAAGCTGGAGGCAGTATTGGCAAGCATAACTGCTTCCCTTGCCCCTATGCCTCTTTCATTTTCTACTGTAAAGCTTCGTTCTATCATAAGTCCCTCATGTAAAACATTGTATATAAGTGCGGTTATATCCTATATTATGATCAGTATGAGGATCCGTCGAAAAGAGAATCCTCGTACTGAGATATCATTTCAAGCACCTTACCTGTTCCCAGCGCAACGCATTCTACAGCGTTTTCGGCTATTTTTACGGGAAGGTGTGTAATTTCGGCTATGTGCTGGTCAAGTCCGTGGAGAAGTGAGCCGCCACCTGTCATAATTATACCTGCCTCGCCGATATCAACTGCAAGCTCCGGGGGAGTACGCTCAAGAACATCGCGTACTGCATCTGAAATAAGTGTAATAGGCTCCTCAAGGGCCTCCCTTATTTCATCTGACCCTACCGTAATAGTCATGGGAAGGCCGGAGACAAGGTCCCGTCCGGTAACCTCGGTTTCCCTGCGCTCATTACCCTTAAATGCCTCACCGATAAGTATCTTTACCTGCTCGGCAGTTCTTTCACCTATCTGCATATTGTACTTTTTCCGGATGAATTTAATTATGGCCTCGTCGAACTTATCCCCCGCAACCTTAATGGATGCAGACGTTACAGGCCCGCCAAGGGATATAACGGCTATATCTGTTGTGCCGCCGCCTATATCAACCACCATATTGCCGTAGGGCTGTGAAACGTCAAGCCCTGCGCCGATAGCCGCCGCAACAGGCTCCTCTATAAGCTCTATACGCCTTGCGCCTGTACTGCTTATTGCCTCTATAACGGCTCTCTTTTCCACCTGGGTAACGCCGCTGGGCACGCAGACAACCACGTTAAATCTGTAAAGGAAGTTTAAGCCGTGGCGCTTTATGCTCTGGAGATATTTGCGCAGCATAAGCTCTGTCATTTCATAGTCTGAAATAACGCCGTCCCTCAAGGGCCTGATTGCAAGAATGTGTCCGGGAGTTCTTCCAAGCATTTTTTGGGCATCCTCACCTATGGCAACTACCTCTTTTGAGTTCTTGTCCACGGCGATAACTGCCGGCTCCGACATTACGATACCCTTTCCCTTAAGATATACCAGAGTTGTTGCTGTACCTAAGTCTATGCCGATACCCTTTGTAAGTCCAAACACAGTAAGACCTTCCTTTCATTCAGGCGTTTATACACAAAACCCACTATAAAGCCATTATTTATTTTGATGTTTATTATATCATATTTAGATAAAAAGTGTACGTTATTTTTTTAAATATTATTATATGCCAAAAAACACAGAAAATACTGTTTTTCAGTGAAAAAACAAGGCCCGAGGGTTTAATCTCGGACCTTATGTAAAATTATTTTTCAAACAACGGGATGAATATTTTTTTCTCTGTCCAGAATATTTTCATCCAGCTTAAGCTCCTCGGCCTTACGTGCCTTGAAGAACTTTTCTGCAACCTGGGGGAAGAGCGCCCATGAAAGAACGTCCTCATCACACTTTGCATATTCCTTGGCTTCCTCGCGGTACTTATCAAGCTCGGGGGCTATTGTATCTGCGGGGCGGTGCTCAATAACAGGTGCATCACCGATTATCTTCTTGCGAAGCTCGGGGTCAACATCACCTGGAAGCTTACCGTATTCGCCCTTAAGCATACCCTTTGATTCGTTGGTAACTATCTTGTATCTTTCCCCTGCGAGAACGTTAAGAACAGCCTGTGTTCCAACTATCTGGCTGGAGGGAGTTACGAGAGGGGGATAGCCGAAGTCTGCACGTACACGGGGAACCTCCTCGAGAACCTCGTAATACTTATCACTTGCCTTCTGCTGCTCAAGCTGGGACATAAGGTTTGAAAGCATGCCGCCGGGAACCTGATACTGAAGAGCGCGGATATCCAGTTCCTTTGCCTTATCCTTAAGGAAGCCTTCATCCTTAAGCTCTGCTGCAACCTTCTTGAAATATTCGGAAATCTCCGTAATAAGACCAAGGTCAAGGCCTGTATCGTACTCTGTTCCCGCAAGAGTTGCAACAAGGGGCTCCGTTGCAGGCTGGGAGGTACCGTTTGCCATTGAGGAAAGAGCTGTATCAACAATATCAGCACCTGCCTCGATAGCCTTAAGGTAGATCATTTCGCCTGTACCTGAGGTGTTATGCGTATGAACATGGATGGGAAGATTTACTGCCTGCTTAAGCTGACGGACAAGCTCGTATGCGGTATAAGGAAGAAGGAGGTTAGCCATATCCTTGATGCAGATAGTATCTGCGCCCATTTTTTCCATTTCAATAGCCATATTAACGAAGTATTCGTTTGTATGGATGGGGCTTGTGGTGTAGCTGAAGCAAGCCTCAACTATACCGCCGTGCTTCTTAACAGACTTAACAGACTGCTCGATATTTCTTAAATCGTTAAGCGCGTCGAAAATTCTGAAAACCTCAACGCCGTTTTCGTGGGCCTTCTTTATAAAGAGGTCTACAACGTCGTCTGCGTAATGCTTGTAGCCCAAAAGATTCTGACCTCTCAAAAGCATCTGAATTTTTGTGTTGGGGAGAGCCTCCTTAAGCTTGCGGAGCCTTACCCAGGGATCCTCGTTGAGGAAGCGGAGGCAGGAATCGAATGTTGCGCCGCCCCATGCCTCAAGAGACCAATATCCAACCTTATCGAGCTTTTCAGCCATAGGAAGCATATCTTCAATGCGCATACGTGTTGCAGCCAGGGACTGATGAGCGTCGCGCAAAATAGTATCTGTAATATGTATTTTAGCCATAATTTTTCCTTTCTAAAAGATATTCCCCATTAACCGAAGAGTGAGAGGAATACGCCTGCTGCAATAGCAGAACCGATAACGCCTGCAACGTTGGGGCCCATTGCGTGCATGAGAAGGAAGTTGGAGGGATCCTCCTCCTGACCGACCTTCTGTGCAACACGTGCCGCCATAGGAACTGCAGAAACGCCTGCCGCGCCGATAAGGGGGTTAACCTTGCCGCCTGTGAGCTTGCACATAAGCTTACCGAGAAGAACACCGCCTGCTGTTGAGAACATGAATGCAAGAAGACCAAGAGCGATAATTCCGATAGTGCTTACGTTAAGGAATGATGAGCCTGTTGCAGTAGCACCAACGGAAACACCGAGAAGAATTGTAACGATGTTCATAAGTGCGTTCTGTGCAGTGTCGCTAAGACGGTCTGTTACGAGGCACTCCTTAAAGAGGTTACCGAGCATAAGCATACCTACGAGCGTTGCTGCTGAGGGCAGGAGCAATGCTGTAACGATAGTAACAACTATGGGGAATATTATCTTTTCTGTTTTGCTTACAGTGCGGAGCTGTGTCATCTTTATAACGCGCTCCTTCTTTGTTGTAAGAGCTCTCATAATAGGGGGCTGAATAACAGGGATAAGCGCCATGTATGAATAAGCTGCAACAGCTATCGGTCCTAAAAGATGGGGAGCAAGCTTGCTTGCGCAGAAAATAGCCGTGGGGCCGTCTGCACCGCCGATAATACCTATAGCGCCTGCCTCTGCAGGGTCAAAGCCGAATATACCAAGTGCAAGGAAGAATGCCGCAAATATACCAAGCTGTGCCGCCGCACCCAAAAGAAGGCTCTTGGGGTTAGCAAGAAGGGGGCCAAAGTCTGTCATAGCGCCTACACCCAGGAATATAAGGGGAGGATAAATGCCAAGCTTTACGCCGAGGTAAAGATAGTCAACAAGGCCTGCCGCTTCGGTAAAGCCGTCCCAATGCACGTGGCCGCCTGCGAAAAGCTCCTCGTGGAACATTCCTGCGCCGGGAAGGTTTGTAAGAAGCATACCGAACGCAATAGGAACGAGGAGAAGAGGCTCAAATTTACGCTTGATTCCCAAGTAGAGCAAAACGCATGCAACAAGAATCATTATAAGATTTTTCCATGAATCGGGAGTTGCAAATACGTTGGCAATACCTGTACTCTGCCAGAAGTCAAGCAATACTTCAAGTAAAGGTTTATCCATTTATAAAAACCATGCCTTTCTTAAGCTTGACTCATTATCAGTTAAGAGAAATCAGGAGATCTCCTGTGTTGACGCTTGCGCCCTTTGTTACACCAACAGTTGCAACAACTGCATCGTCGGGAGCAAGGATTTCGTTTTCCATTTTCATAGCTTCAAGAATGAACATAACTGTGCCCTTCTTAACGTTGTCGCCGGGCTTTACGTTAACTGCAAGAATTGTTCCGGGCATAGGTGCGCTTACAACAACTGCGCCCTGTGCGCCTGCGGGTGCTGCTGCGGGAGCGGGTGCTGCTGCAGGTGCAGGAGCTGCTGCAGGTGCGGGTGCTGCTACGGGAGCTGATGCTACGCCGCCGATTTCTTCTGCTTCTACTTCGTATGCTTTTCCGTTGATTTTTATCATAAACTTTCTCATATCAACAATATCCTTTCGAGTGTATCAAATTCATCAAAAATTATTCATTTGCTCACGGCGCGCCATATCGCCCCATGCAGATCTTCTTCTTACTGTTTTAACTGTGTCGCAGGCCTTTATGCTTTTAAGCACCAGCTTTTTGCCTGTTGCCTCGCCCTCTGCGGAAAGCATCATAAGAACGGCTGAAATAACTGCGGCTATTTCATCATCCTCACCTGATACCGCCACGGGAGTGGGCGCCGGTGTAGCCTCACGTGCGACATTTACTTCCTTTTTCGGCTTGGGCTCGGCCTTTGCCTTAGGTGTTTTGATTCCCATCATCAGACGCATTATTGCCAATACGCCAATGAGAAGCACCAATATTACAAAAACCATTCCGAAGCCTACAACAAATACCTTCAGATAATTAAGCATTTCTCTTTACCAACTTTCATTAAAGTGAAGAGTGCTTACGTGAAATGGATGCAACTCTCTTTGCCTCAAGCATTTCAAGTGCGTAAGTGATGTATTTACGTGATTCGCCGGGAATAATAACGCTGTCTATTGCGCCGCATGCCGCTGCAGAATCTGCGCCGGCGTATTCGGCAATATATTTATCCTCCAATGCAGAAAGCATTGCGGGTGAATTCTTTGCGTTTATAAGCTCGTCCTTGTAGAAAACGTCAAGAGCGGCGGGAATTGCAAGAGGTGAAATAACTGCGTTGCCCCATGCATAAGCCATATCAACGCCCAATGCCTTTGAGCCGAATGCAGCGTATGCAGCACCTGTGGCAACACCTGTGATAAGAGCAATCTTAAGAGTTGTTGCATTTGCGTATGTTGCCATAAGCCTTGCCTGTGCCATAAGCGCGCCCTTTTCATCCTCTTCCTTGGATACTACAAAGCCCTTTGTATCTACAAGAGTGATAACGGGGATTGAGTATGCATCGCAGAACTTAACGAATGCCTCTGCCTTGCCTGCACAGCGTGCGCAAACGTTAGCGTTGGGAGCTGTTGCAACAACGCCGACTGTTTTAGAGCCAACGAGCGCAAGGTATGTTTTGATATTCTTTGCGAAATCTGCCTTAAGCTCGATATATGTACCCTCGTCTGCAAGAGCCTTAACAACGTCTGTGGGATCATAATTGCCATCCCCTGCTGCAATAGCGTCAAGCTCGGGGCAGTATCTGCTGTGGTCGTCGTCCGTTTCGATTTCGAAGGCAGGTGAAAGATTGTTTGAGGGCATAATCGTTATAAGATTGCGAAGAGCGTTTGCGCATTCGTCGTCATCCTCGCAGGAGATTGAAACGTAGCCGTTTTTGCAATCGATTTCATCTACACCCTTGGCGCCTGTAAGACCGAGAGCAGCGTCGCTCATCATAGCGATTCTTGCATCCTTACGGGCAATAACGATATCTGCTGTAAGTGCCAATACTGCAGAAAGGCCGTAAAGCTTGCCCATTACCATTGATATAACGGGAACAACCCCTGAAAGAGCTGCAAGCTTGGCAGAAACTGCTGCGTAAGCCTCTATAAGCTCTGCGCCGCGGCAAAGCTCACCACCCAGAGAATCGGGGATAATAACAACGGGCATACCGCCTGATACAGCCATATCAAGAAGAGCAATAATCTTACGTGCATGGCTCATATTCATAGCTGCGCCGTTGTTTGCAAAATCCTCTGCGTAAACACACACAGGAAGACCGTTTACTGTGGCATAGCCTGTAACAACGCTTTCAACGCCCCATTCACTACACTTTGCCGCAGCAGTTTCTACAAAAGAATCTGCATCTACAACGGCGTTTATGCGTGAAAGGGCAACCTTGTTAGCCTCGCTTTTTGTGGGGCAGTTAAGCCTTTCCAAAGCTTTTTTTCTATCCATACTACTTGTTCAAACCTCCAAGTTCGCATATTTCCGAAATAATTTTTCAACGTAGGCGCGCATCAGTACACACCCCGCTGATATATTCGTGAGAAAACCATTTTTCCCTTTTTATATTATATAACATTTTCGGATTTATTTCTACGGTTTTTTTTGCTTTTTTTAATAAAAACAAATCAAAAGCATAAAAAAACGGCTCCGTTTATACGGAGCCGCCTTTAATTAACGTGTTTTTTATTACATGCAACGCTTTTTGCTTATTGTTGCAACTACAAGTGCTGCCGCTGAAGCAACAAGCATAGCAATTACTGCATAAATCATTGTGCTGTCGCCTGTTATGGGGCTGTTAATAGCAGCCGTTTCCAATACAACGTACTTGGAGAAGTGAGTTGTTTCGAAGCTCAATACACCGTTATCAAATGTTGTAGGCATTATTGTAACAGTACCGTCGTCTGCGATGTAGGCAACTGTAAATTCAGAAGCCTCCTTGCCCTCGGGAACCTCGAAGGGCACGCTGATTGTTACAGTGCCGCCGCCGAACTCGGTGATTTTTTCGTCCTCTGCATGAACCTCAAGCTTCAATACGAGGTGAACATCTTTCTCCTCAAGAACAGTCTGCTGCTCCTCGTTAAGCTCTTCCTTTTCTATCTGTGTTGCAACGATAGTAACGTCCTTGCTCTGGGACTGCTCGCCGATAGAGCCGATAGCGTCCTTATCAAAGGAAACTGTGATTTCGGGAAGCTTGATTTCAACCTTAACCTCAGCCTCTGTTATCTTCTCTACTGTTGCAGAGCCGATTACAACGCTTTCTACCTTGGGAGGCTCAACGGGTGTTGTGGGCTCCTGTGAGCCTGTGTTATCGCCTGAACCTGTGTTGTCGCCGGAGCCTGTGTTGTCGCCGGAGCCTGTGTTGTCGTCAACAGGGGGAATAACAACCTCGATTACTATATCCTTACCCTCTTCAACGTCAACAATGCTGTCGGGGATAGTTGCGGAGCCCTTATCGTCAACAACGATATTTTCTGTGTAAACAGCTGTAACGGTAACGTCTGACTTTACGTCTGTTGCGCTTACATCCCACTTACCTGTGAAGCCTTCCTTTGCGGGAACTGCGGGAGTCTTTGTTGCATCCTTGCCGTATTCTACTGTTTCGGTATCTACAACGCCGCCGTTTTCGTCTACCCAGGTTACTGTGAATGTTTTTACTGTATATACAGGCTCGATAGTGATATCACCCTTAACCTGTGTTGCCACCTTATCCCACTCGCCTGTGTAGCCTTCCTTTGCGGGAACTGTGGGGGCCTTTGTTGCATCCTTACCGTATTCTACTGTTTCGGTATCTACAACGCCGCCGTTTTCATCTACCCATGTTACTGTATATTTTTCTAATTCTGCCTTTGCAACAATAACTATATCACCCTCAATAATCTCTGCATCTATTTGGATTTCACCTGTTGCAGGGTTATAGCTGTAATGGCCCGTTATCACTTCCCCGCCTATCCTAATAACAATGCTTTCGGGAAGCGCATAGCCTTCAGCGGCATTAAGAGAAATAGTTGCTCTATAATCGCTGTTACCGTATGCTTTTTCATCACCCTCAAAGTCAATACCCTCAATATCTGCTGTTACACCATATACTACAACTGCCTTTGCGGAAATGAGAATATCTCCTGTTATTACGTCCTTATCAATAACTATTATGCCTGTTGTGCTGTCATAGGTATAATCCGTTATCTGGGAGCCGTTCACTTCAACTGTAATAACGCTGGGTAAAATATAATACTCACTGTTTGTAAGAACGAGCTTTCCTTCGTATGCAACAGTGTTGTATGCTGTTTGAGCGCCTTCAAATTCAAGATGTTCTACCGTTGAATTTACGCTGTAAACGCCTGTTTCAGGCTTTTCACTGCTTATAGCAGGAGCAGCTGAGCCCTGAACAAGTATTCCGCTCTCGGGCTGTGTATTCATTGTAACACCGTTGCCAAGTGTAAACTGTGCGGGAGCAGATACGCCATCACCGTAGGTACGTGTATCACCGATGTTTGCACCCTGAGCTATATTGTAAACAGAAGCGTTTGCAATAGAAACGGGAGCCTGCATAGTTACGGAATCGCCTGTGATAACTACTGTGGGAACGCTTGCGTTATTGTTTATAATAGTTCCGCCTGTAATGCTTGCAGTTACCTCGGGGGATGCGTTGTTGCCGTCTGCAGTTGTTAGCATATAAAGGTCAATAGCAGCCTTGCCGCCGTTTACAATACCGCCTGATACGTTAACTGCCGCAAAGTTTTTGCCCGGATTACTGTTGGGCTGCTGAATCCAGATGCCTCTGTTGCCGCCTTCAATAATACCGCCCTCAACGCCTATTGTAAGAACGCCGGAGGTTGTATTGTTTACAAAGCCTCTTACTGCAATATAGGGGCTCTTTACAAGACCGCCCTGTACCGTAAGGCTTGGAGCAGCGCTACTGTTTGCAAGAACGTCAATAGCATAAGACATTGACGTACCGCCGTTGTTAATAACAGCTCCGCCCTTAACGGTGCACGAGCCGTTAACAGCAATAACAGCCGTATAGCAGCCCCATGCGCCGTCTTCCGTGGAGGAAATCTCAAGGGTACCTGTACCCACAGAGTCGCTCACCTCAAGAGTGGCGCCGAAGCCAACGTTAATAAGCTCACCGTTTTTTGTACCGGTTTTTGCACCCTTTACGGTGTAGCCGTTAAGGTCAAGCTTTGCTGAAGTATTCTTGGGAACGGAGAAAAAAGCGCCTGTAAATTCACCTACGTCTATATCCGCAGTGAGCTTTACCGTTTCCCCTGCCTGCAAGGCATCCTTAAGCTCCTGTGCCGATGCAGCCTCTGTTACGTCTGCAGCAAAAACAGGAACCGTCATCGCTACGAGCATAGCTACGCATACAAGAATAAATACAATTTTTTTCATAATGATATTTACCCCATTACATGTTTTTTTTGTGATAATCTCACGTATACCATTATATGTACAATATGAAGATTTGTCAAGTACCACGTTTTTGAAAAAAGCACCTGTTTTTTAGTGTTTTTTGGGATTTTATAACATTTTATGGTGTTTTTACTGTTAAAAATTACTATGAAATAAAAGGGGCGGCGCAAACAAAGGGGGGTGCTTTGTCGGCTTTTTGGATATATTTACAATCCCTCCGCCTTACATTACCGGGTACCTCCCTTTACAGTTATTGACCACACCAAAGCCAAGGGGACCTTTGAGCCTCCCATTTTATTTATATGCGATGATGTAGGGTAAAGGTTACGGGCGGATATGGAATGCCCCTACGTAGCCGTGTTTTAGGGAGGAATGCTTCGTTTTGCGCGGTTAATCTTATTAGACGTTAGCCAATAACAGCCCTCTCCGTCAGCCTGCGGCTGCCACCTCCCCCAGAGTGGGAGGCAAGATAAGAGGAAGAAGCAAGGGGTGGGACAACCACCGACAAGGACTCCTGTTTTGTAGTGGTAAACAAAGTTTACCACTGTGAACAAAGTTTCCACAGGGAACAATTATTGTGAGATGCAAGATTGTAAGGCAACCGCTCTTGGCTCTCCCGAGGAGGAGCGATAGATCTCCTCTGAGGAGCGATAGATCTCCTCTGAGGAGCGATAGATCTCCTCATGGGAGAGCTCCCGCAACAGCGGGTGAGAGGGTATAAAAAGATGTTTTCAGACACCTCTCTCCTGTTTTGGGTGTTTTGGTGTAGCCAATTACCCTCTCCTGTTTTGCCGCGGTTAATTTTATTAACTGCAGGCAACAACCAACCTCCCCCAGAGTGGGAGGCAAGAATATTTTGGCAAAGCCAATAATTTTCACAAGGGAGGCTTTGGTACGGTGCAAAACCGCCCCTGAAGGACTGCCTGGCAGGACCGGAGCTGTTTTACGTACACCCGCCATTGTCGGCTGTGCTTTTAGGGTATAAAAAAGCCCCCGCTTCAGGCAACAGCCTTTATCGGGGGCTTATTATACGCATATTACTGTATATTAACGTCTGCTAAAAAAGTGTAGCCGTTTTCTCAACAGGCGCTTATTCCCTGCTTACCTTGTATCCAAGCGCCTCTATTTCCGAATCTGTAAGATAGCGCCATCTGCCCAGGGGCAATTCCTCATCCCTTATAGGGCCTATGGCGCGGCGGCGGAGATATGCAACACGTGTACCTACTGCCTCAAACATGCGCCTTATTTGTCTTTTCCTGCCCTCTTTTATCCTTACGATAAAATCGTTTCCGCTTTTACCCACCGCAATAACCTCGCAGGGGCTTGTTATAACGCCGTCTCCGATATCAACGCCCTCACGTATGCGGTCCACGTCCTCGGGGTTAACGGCGCTGCGGCATCTTGCAAAGTACTCCTTCGTGCAGCCGTACCTGGGGTGGGTGATGAAATTTGCAAAATCCCCGTCATCCGTAAGTATTATAAGCCCCTCTGTATTCATATCAAGGCGGCCTACGGGGAAAATTCTTTTATCGCGGGACACAAGCTCCATTACGGTCCTTTCGGCGTGCCTGTCCTCAACTGTGGTAACGTAGCCCTGGGGCTTATTAAGGAGTATGTAAACGTGGCTCTCCTCTGTGGGAGGATTTACTCTTACGCCGTCGAATTCCACCACATCACCGTGGAGGACCGTAACGCCCTGCCTTGTAACCATTTCTCCGTTTACGGATACGCGGCCCTGCTCTATAAGCTCCTCACATCGGCGCCTTGAAGCAACACCTGCCTGGGCAAGAAATTTCTGAAGCCTTATACCCTCACTCATAAAGCCGTCTTACCTCCGTTACAAAGGTTACAACATCTGCCTCGACAGTATCTCTTGCAAGCTCCCTGACCAAAAGATTGCCGCCTTCCCTGACTATATAAAGCCCGAAGCTTCTTTGCCTTTGGCATGCGTGAGCAAAGAGAATATCCCCTGCCCTTAAAAACAAATCGGGAGCGGTGCGCGCAAGAATATATGCGCCCCGAGGCTTACAGGGCTCGTCCTCTATAACGGTACCTATGGGAATATCATTTATAGAGGAAACATTGGGCATACCCTCTATTTTACTTTTAATAAAATCCTCTATAAGCGCCTCGGGAGAAAAACGCGCCTCGTTTTCATCGGCAAGGGCCTCGCAATGGGCATCAAGCCTTTCGTCAAAATCCGAATATTCCATATACCCTCTCAAAAGGTGTAGCCTTAATTATCCTTAACTGTTTCTATAACGCCCTTTGCAAGGCCTGCAATCTCCTGTATTTTGGATGGGATTATAATCTTTGTTGCCTTGCCGTCTGCCGCCTTTTCAAATGCCTCAAGGCTCTTTATTGTAAGCACGGCATCACTTGGTGCGGCATCGTTAAGCATTTTTATACCCTCGGCAGTTGCCCTCTGTACCATTCTTATAGCCTCTGCCTGACCCTCAGCCTCACGCATCTGGGATTCCTTACGGGCCTCGGCAGCAAGTATAAGAGCCTGCTTTTCTGCCTCTGCCTCACGTATAAGGGCTTCCTTTTTACCCTCGGCAACGAGTATAGCGGACTGCTTTTCACCCTCTGCCTTAAGTATTGCCTCACGCCTTTCGCGCTCCGCCTTCATCTGCTTTTCCATGGCGTCCTTAATAGCGGCGGGAGGCATAATGTTTTTAAGCTCAACACGGTTTACCTTTATGCCCCATGCGTCGGTAGCCTCGTCGATTATAGCCCTCATTTTCGTATTGATGGTGTCTCTTGAGGTAAGGGTCTGGTCGAGTTCAAGGTCGCCGATTATATTTCTCAAGGTTGTGGCTGTGAAATTTTCAAGGGCAGACATAGGATTGTGAATACCGTAGGTGTAAAGCTTTGCATCTGTTACCTGGAAAAAAATAACCGTATCTATCTGCATGGTAACGTTATCCTTTGTGATAACGGGCTGAGGCGGGAAATCCACCACCTGCTCCTTTAAGGTTACCTTCTTTACGATTTTATCAAAGAAGGGCATTTTAAGGTGAAGACCTGCGCCCCATATAGCGCGGAACGAGCCCAATCTTTCTATTACGAACTGATTTGCCTGGGATACTATTTTTATGTTTGCTACAAGTATTACTACAATAAGAACAACGATGCCTATTATAACTTCTTCCATTTTAATAACCACGGCTTTCGTTTATCGAAAGCCTTCCTTTCCTTGTAATTGGGTTTGGCTCTGTATCAGAAGGCCGCTACAAAGCCTATTCTCCCGTTTATGTTTATTTTTGCCCGTTATTTCCGCAAGTATTCCTGCGGACAATAAATTTGTTGCCTGTGATTGCAAGTATCTCTACAATCTCCCCCTCTTCTATGGGAAGATTATCCTCTGCAACAGCGCCCCAATATACGTCCCCTGCCTTTACGTAGCCTGTACCTGTAACAGGGTCTATACGCTGGGTTACCAAAACTCTTTTTCCGATATTTTTATCGGCGTTTGTGCGTTCTCTTTTATTAAGTACAAATTTCTTTACAAGGGGGCGTGTAAAAATAAGCAGCAGCAGAGATACTGCAAGGAATATTACTATCTGAAGCCAAAGCTCTGCCCCGCAAAACGCCGCTATCAAGGCGCCGAGAGCCCCTATTGCAAACCATATTGTGGTAATGCCTGCGGTAAGAGCCTCTACAATTACGAATATAACCAGAAGCCCCATCCATAAATTCTGGATTTGAAGCAAGCCATCACCCGCCGTGCTTAAAAGCCTTAAATACATATTACATTACCTCCGTAGACCCGTTGCCCACGTTGTTATCAAGAAGCAACGAGCTTTTTATTCCCCTTGCGGCAAAGGCGCATATAACGCTTACCGTAAGCCAATATACAAGTGCCTTTATAATATAAGGTATACCTATAAGCATACCGATTATGCACAGGGCGCCTCTTATAAGCATAGCCCAAAGGCTTGCCCCAACGCTTATGCGCCAGGTAAGGGTGAAATCTCCCCTTACGCCCCACACCCTAAGCATAGCGCTTACGATAAGGGTTGCTATAAGGCAGAAGAATACACGTATACATACTGTTACGGCAAGCATAGGAAGGGACATTGAAAGAAATACCCTTGCAAGTGCGCCAAAGCCTACCACCCTTATAATTTCATCCCTTGTAACCGTATCAAGAGACGTGCCGAAGGTGGCGGCAATATCCGCATACTTATATTCAATATGCTTTTCCTTATCTATAACGCAGATGCTGTGCTGTGTTACGGCTATTGCCAGAGAAACGTCTTCTGAAAGCACCATATTGCCCGGGGAGGAAACGTCGTCAAATATTATCCTCGCCTTGCCCTTACCGAATATAACCCTATCCTCCTTGGGCATAGAAAAGACGTTGTTTTTTATATTGAATTCGGGGAGGGATTCCAGTATGGAATCTACCTCCCTTGAAATTCCTCTTATTCTTACGTATGAAGGGATATACGTCATTACAAATGACGCCACTATAACTATAATAAGGCTTACCCATACCGCAGACGGCTTTACACTGCTCATTCTGCGGTAGCTGTTTATCCCGAAAAGGGAGGTTTTAAGAAAATCCTTCACACTCATAGTCCTGATTTTTACTGTTTATCAGTGGTTGTGGTGGCAGTCGCAATCGTCATCACCGTGGCAATCACACTCGCCGTCGCAGTCATCACAGTCGCAATCCTCGCAATCGCAGTCGCCGCCGCAGCAGCCGCAATCGCAATCATCTGCGTACTCGCCGTATTCAAAAAGCTCAAGCCTTTCGCCGGAGGGGCCTGCAAAGAAAATAGACTTTGAGCCGCCGAACATTTCGGGGATAAAGCCTGCCTCGGCAGTTTCAAACTCGATGCCAAGCTCCTTCATTTCCTCAACTATTTCTTCGATACCTGTTACCTGAATAGCAATATGCTGTACTACGCCGTTTCTGCTCATGCCCTGTGTGCCTGTAGGAGGCTGGAGAAGCTCAATAACAACGTCCCCCATTACGATAAACGCAATTTTAAGAACGCCGTCTGCTCTGTTGAGCTCGTATCTGTCTGCGCATTCAAAGCACAGGATATCCTCGTAAAATTCAATTGATTTTTCAATGTCGTCTGTATAAACAGCAATATGTGCCAGACCCTCAAGCATGGGACCTGTTTTTTCGTGGCAATGCTCACTCATAATATTTACTTCCTTTCAAAATTACTTATTTTATTATAAGTCCTTACGGATTTACTTGTCAATTATCTTTATAAAAAACCTTTTTGAAGCATTTGAGGCCTGATATTTTTATCACCCATGAAAAAAGCCCCATAGCCATCCTCGGGCTTATTCTGAATATTATATCCATAAGCCCCGCATCCACGCCTATACGCATATATCTGCGCCTGCGGATTATGCCCCTCACTATTTTTTTTGCCATTTTACGGGGAGGTGTGCTTATAAGCTTAAGCACGGGCCTTGGTATAGCCTCGCTCTGGGCGCTGAATATTTCGGTGTCGCAAAAGCCGGGGCAAACACATCCTACGTAGCATTTTTTGCCAAGCTCCTTACCCATGGCAAGGGTATACGCCCTAAGCCCGCCCTTTGATGCGGAATAAAGGGCTGTGCCGGGAAGGGGTGATAATGCCGCCGCCGAGGATACGTTTATAATTGCAGGCGTTTTGGACTTAAGCACGTTATCCTTTAAGGCGTAAAATGAATACATAGCCGAGAAAAGGTTTATACCCATTACCCCCTCGCATTCCTTAAGGTCTGTAAGGGTGGTTGCCTTAAATTCGGGAAGAATACCTGCGTTATTTATAAGTATGTCAACGCTTATATTTTTTTCGTCTAAAATACCCTTAAGCCGCAGCCATTCATCCATTTTGGAAGCATCACAGCTTACCCCCGTAAAGCTTCCCTGCCACTTTTCCTCAAGGGCAGAAAGCCTTTCCCTGTTTCGGGCAACGCCTATTACGGTACAGCCGTATTTTTCTATGAAAAGGGTGGTAAGCTCCTTACCTATACCGCCTGTTGCACCTGTTATTATAACCGTTTTAGAGCATATCCAAGGCTTTGACATTATTTTCCTCATATCTTAAGTATAAGCATTGCAATATTGAAATACACCAGCACGCTGCAGGCGTCTACAAGGGTGGTAATCATAGGAGATGCGATTACCGCAGGGTCCAGCCTTAATTTTTTTGCAAGCATAGGTAAAATACAGCCCATACTCTTTGCAAACATCGCAGAAAAAATAAGTGAAAGACCGAGAGTTAAGCCTATTTCAGCCTCGTACCCCATTATGAAAACCACAAGAACAAACATTGCAAGGCTTAATATTACGCCTGAAATAAGGCCTATTCTTATCTCCTTGAAAAGGACCCTGAAGAAATCCTTCGTTGAAATCTCGCCTATGGCAAGGGAGCGCACTACCATTGTAGAGCTTTGGGAGCCGCAGTTACCGCCTGTATTGATAAGCATAGGCAAAAAGGCTACAAGTGCAGGTACAACGGCAAAGGCCTCCTCGTACTTGGTAAGTATAAGCTGTGTGCCTACGGACAGAAGCAAAAGCACTATAAGCCACACGATACGTGAGCGGGTATGCTGAAAAACAGATGTTTTAAGGTACGTATCCTCCACGGGGCTTACGGCGGCCATTTTCTGGAAGTCCTCCTCTGTTTCCTCGGTAAGAACGTCCATAGCGTCGTCAACAGTAACAATACCTACAAGCCTGTTTTCATTATCTACAACGGGAAGCGCCATAAGGTCGTACTTATCAAAAAGACGGGCGGTATATTCCCTGTCCTGCGTGGTGGTAACGCTTGTAATATCCGTATTCATTATGTTGCCGATAATTTCATCCGGGCTCGCAAAAAGAAGGGTGCGCACGGAAACGTAGCCTACAAGATGCCTTGCCTCGTCTGTAACGTAGCAGGTATATACCGTTTCCTTATCTGTTCCCTGTGTTCTTATGCGCTCGAATGCGGCGGCAACACTCATGTCTGCCTTGATATACACAAATTCAACAGACATAATGCTTCCGGCGCTGTCGTCGGGATAATTAAGTAATTCGTTGATTTTCGCCCTTGAATAAGGGTCTGTATTCTTGAGAATTCTGTTTACGACTGACGCAGGCATTTCCTCGATGATGTCTACGGTATCGTCAAGAAAAAGCTCGTCCATCATGGTTTTGAGCTCGGCGTCTGTAAGAGCGTCTATAAGATATTCCTGCTCCGAGGTGCTCATTTCAATAAACGTAAGAGCCGCCGTTTCCTTTTGAAGTATTCTGAAATATACTCCCATATATTCCCTTGGGAGCTCACCTAGGAAAAGAGCAATATCCGCAGGCTTTAGCTCTCTTAAATGAGTTCTTAATTCGGAATATCTCTTTTCCTCAAATAATTCCAATGCTTTTTCCATCACCATATCCTCCTTTTTTCTACTGTGATACGGCTCGGGAAGTAAAAAAGCCGCAGCATTTTAACGTGCCACGGCAAAAAATTCCGATTACGCAGGCTCAGCTTAAAATACGCCAAGCTCGCCGAGAGGCCTATACGGTACACAGCTTCTCGGTATAACAACGAAATTTTTGCCTTGTCTACTTCGCCCGGGCACTGTTGCAGCGGTACTGTCTGCTGTATCCATACTTTTCACCTCTCTTGTTTATTTGCGGCATACCCGCATAGGTTAATTATACTCTTTTAACGATAGAAAAGTCAATAAATTTATGGAGGATAAAGCAAAACCGACCTATGTGTATAATCACAGGCCGGTTTAACCGTTTTATGAACACCTACCCAAACACAGGCAGGATTTTAACCCATAAATTTCACCTTACCTCTTCATAAAGGGCGGTTGCCATATCCTTGGGAGCATTTTCGGGGGTGGCGAGTACCTTAAAGCTTTTTACGCCCTCTCCGAATTTTATACCTATTACGTCCCCTGCCTTTACTGCGGTGGAGGGCTTTGCCACAGAGCCGTTTACTGTAACTCTGCCTGCCTCACACGCCTCCTGGGCAACGGTGCGCCTTTTTATAAGACGGGAAATTTTAAGATATTTGTCTATCCTCATACACTTTACCTTTATAAAAAAAGCACACAGAAATCTGCGTGCTTGATTTTTATTATTCTTCGTCCTCTGCCTCAGAGCTCTTCAGGCCGTTGAGCCTGTCTCTCAATGTTTTGCCGATTCTGAAGGAAACAACACGGCAGGAAGGGAATGTAATTCTGTCGTTAGTTTCAAGGCTGATGCCCTCGCGGGGTGATCTTTCCTTAACCTTAAAGTTACCGAAGCCAACTATCTGAACGTTGTTACCTGCATTCAATTCATCTGCCATGCAATCGAACACACACTCTACGATCTCTTTTGACTGTTTTTTTGATATATGAGATCTTTTCGCTACTTCTGCAATCAATGCGTTTTTATTCATCTTATGAACCTCCGTATAACATTTTCATTGGCCAAAAACCCAAATTTTTCGATTTTTGGTTATATTATCAAGTATTATATCCCATTTTTGTAATAAAATCAATGTATTTTAAGGGGTTATTTCAAACCTTAAAAAATTGTTCATTCATTTGAAATATACTCATTTTTTCATCCATATTACAGCAAAAGGGCGGTGCCTAATACCGCCCTTTTTCAGTTAAATGCTGTATCAGATTTCCTCTGCCTCATTTTTTCTTTTGGCGTATGCACCAAGAGTAATAAGTGCGCCTATGCTTAATACAGCTATTGCAAGTATGAGATAAAGCATAGTGCTGTCCCCTGTTACGGGAGGTACAATCTCGGGCTCCTTAACGGGATTTTCCACCTCGTTTGTTGTGTAAATGTTTTCACCGTCTGTTATCTGAGCCTTGTTTGAAACGGATGCGCCCTCATCCTCTGTTTCGTTTACCGTTACCTTGAAGGATACGGTTACGCCCTCACCCCTTGCCACGTTGAGAATCCAGTTGATGTGCCCGCCTGCATAATCGCCGCTATGGGTTGCGGAGCCCTCCACGTAGGTTGTATGGCCGGGGATTATATCCGTAATTTCCACAGTAACGTCCTTACCTGTGTAGTTGTTGTAGGTGATGAAATACGTAAGCTCATCCCCTGCTTCAACTATTTCACCGTCTATTTCAACATTATTATCTCCAAGGTAAACCTCTTTATCGGTTACCTCGTCAAAGATTGCGTTTGTAAAGCCGAGGCTTACCGACGCCTGTGCTGCGGGGGCTGTTGTTGTGCCTTGGTTTACGTCTGTAACGGATGCCTTGAGCTGACCGTCCCCCGTATCGGTTACGTGAACGATGTATCTGTACTGAGTACTGTCGTACACAATGCCGTCTGCAGTATCGGGGGCAACCTCTGCTATTACGACGTAATGGGTACCCGCTGTATCGAGAATGCCTGCAAGTGTAAATACGCCGTTTTCATCCTGAGTTGCAGAGCCTACAACCCTTGTGCCTGCCTTTGTAATATCAAAATCCATATCCGTTGCGTAAAGCCTGAAGGTAAACGCCTTATCCGTAAGGCTTCCGCCTATAAACGTCTTTGTTCCGTTGAAGGCTATTTCTGCAGGGGCTGCAATATACGTGTTTTCAAATACGATGTCGTTGTTTGAAACGCTTGCCGCTGCCGTAAGCTCGCCGTTTACGTCAGTTACAGTAACGGTTAACATAATGGGGCTACTTACGCCGTCGTATCTGATACCTAAAACACTGCCTGCCTTTTCCTTAACCGTGTAGGTGTAGACACCTGCCTTGGTGTAGGTTATTGCCGTAAAGGCAAAGCTGCCGTCTGCCTTATTTTTTACTGTTTCCTTAAGAGTGCCGCCCTCGTAAAGCTCGAATTCAAACTCGTCTCCCTTGGGGGCTCTGCCGTGAAGTATCTTTTTACCGCTTACGGTGTATTCCGTAGCCTTTACAGCATATGTGTTGTAGAAGGTTACAGTATCCCCAACTGCATCCTCAAAGTAGTAGTCTGCAACCAATTTACCCTGGGCAATATCGTTTGTTACCTCTACTATAAGGTGGTATTCTGTTGAATCGTAGCTCATGCCGTTGAGCACGTATTTACCTGTAACTGCATCATATACGGCGTTGGCGGGAATATCCTCAACAACCCTGTACGCCTTTGTTCCAACGGTATCAAATGTAAGCACGCCGTTGAAATCTACAAGAGTAACGTCGTTACCCAAGCCGTTTTCGCCTGTAAGCTTAAGGTCTCCGGTAACCCTTTCATATACGGAGAATGTGAAATCTCCTGCGTTAAGCTCCTTGCCTGTAAGGTTTTTGATTACCTTGCCGTCAAGGCTTAATTCAGCGTCCTCGGGCGCGTAGGTGTTTGTAAAGTAGACTTTTCCTCTGTTGCCATTCTCGACAACGGGAGTCTTTTCATCTTCTGCCTCCTCGTTGTAAAGGGCTATTGCCATATTGGCAACAAGCTCACCGTTAACATCAGCAACAGTAACTGTTACAAGGTACTGCGCCGCGGAGTATCCCCAGCCGGGGCTGTTATGATTTTCCTCGGATACAAGGTAGTAGTAGGTATTGCCTATCTGGCTTCTTGTATATACGCCGCTTAAACGGGCTTCACCTGCCGCATTGGAGAAAACAGTGGTTATTGCGGGAGATGCAGGATTCAAAATATTGCCGTTTGCATCTACCTCAACGGCCTTAAACTCAAAGCCGTGCGCAGAAACCGTAGTGTCGCCTGTGCTGTTACTTATCTCCTTTACGATATCAAGGCTTGTAGGTGCAGTATCGTAGGTGTTTGTGAATGTAACTGTAAAGTCTACGGCACCGTCGCCTATCTCGTCCTCTATTTCGGAATCGTCCGCCGTTATAACAGTTGCCTCAAGCCTGCCGCCGTTATCTCTTACAACAACGTCGAAGGTATATTCTGCGCGGTCGTATGAAACGTTTAGAGCCGAGCCCTTTACCTCTGATATCTTGTAGGAATAGATGCCCTCCTCTGTATATACCTCATTTTTAAGTATATCCTCAAGAATTACGGTTTTAAGGCCGTATTCCATTGCGGCGTATACCACGGAGCCCTCTGCAATGGGAGTATTAGCTCCGAATTTTTCCACTATAAACTCAAATTCACCGCCTGCAAGATAATCTCTTACGCTTTCATCGGCAAAATTCTTGTTGATAACAACGTCCATATCCACAGAAACCTCCTGTGGCCTGTACTCGTTTTCAACAACTGCCGTTACTCTTCCTGCAGAGGATACTGTAAGGGACGCACTACCCGTTGTTTCCTGCTCACCGTTTTGAGTGTGAACGTGATAGGTTACCCCGGGGAACATTGTCTGCTGGGCAGACGTGAGATTTTCCGTAACCGTTACAGCTGTGCCTGCAGGGATATGGAGTATTTCAACAGTCTGGGCTGCCTTGATTTCAAATGTAAGCTCACCCTGGGCATTGGTTTCCCTTGTATAGGAGGCGGGGTGCTCGCTGTCTATTACGGTGAATTCCTTATTTGCATTTGATGAGCCCAGGCTTACTCTGATTTCAAAGGAGGAGTCCATTACGCTTTGGGGAACTGCGTGGGGGCTTATAATTCTCTTTGTAATGAAGAGGTTGCCGTATTTATTAGGCGCGTTTGTAACAACTGCAGAGGCAAATGTATCTGCGCCGTTAAGGACGTCCTCTACTGTGGGAACTGTAACACTGTCTGTCTTGCTTGCAACGTAATATTCTGCGCCTGCAGGTATTACCTCGTTTATTTCACATACCGTACCCTCGGGAATTCCCTTTACGTATACTGTTTCATCTGCCTTTAATCTTACTGTAAGAACGTTATTGGCGTAGGTGTATGCAACGGCGTTACCCTGTGCATCAAGCACTGTAGGAGTTGCAGAAACCCCCTGCGGCACTGTAACGGTGATTGCGTAGGTATCGTCTGCATTACCGATTTCCTCTGTAACAGCCTTTGTTATTGCGATACCTGTGTTGAGCTTAACGTCTACTCTGCCGTTGTTGCCAAGCCATACTACAACGCTGTTTTCGTTGTGGTCGGCAGCCATCTCGTGCGTGTATTCGGGAAGGTAGTAGTATGTCTCTGTGCCTGTAAGGTTTTCAGCCTTGCTTCTCATCATATTGTGGAGGCGGCTTGTTCTTAAGGAGTTTACGCCAAGCACAGCGTAAATTTCTGCATTGGGATTTGCGCTTGTGTAGGCAGCAATCTCTGCGTCAACATCATCCTCCGGGATAGCCTCGCCGTTGTTAAGATATGCCTTTGCCGCCGCGTCGTAAAATGCGGCAGATTCCTTAAGGTATTTCCACTCCGTATATACGAGATACGTAATCCTTTGGGCTGCGTTTGCCGCATCCGCCGTGCTTTCGGTGGGGCGGTAGTAGGTAACGTAGGTATAAACCTTATCATTAAGCCCTGTGGAATTATATTCGTCGTAGGTCATCCAGGAAAGGCTGTATTTGCCGTCCTGCCATAGGATGCCGTATTCGTTATTCTCGGGGATGGTTACAGCATTGCCGTTCTCGTCCTTGATGCCTGTAAATATTCCCTGATTTGTCTGATGGAAATAGTATCTGTTTTCCATAGAGGGCTGGAAGCCAATATGAGCGTCGCGGCTTATGGTCTTATTGGGATTATCCTTATCGGGACCAACGCCAAACTGATTGCTGTAAAACGATACTATGCCCTCGTTTTCCTTGATATGCTCGTAGTCCTTTATCATTGAGATATCAATATCACCGTCGGGAAGGAGTATGTCGGAATCAATACCTACCGTGTAGTATACACGTAAGGGAGTTTGTGCATATTCGGTAATCGTTGAGCTTGTTGTATTGCCAACTGTGGAGGAGGCAACCTTTTCCAATATAATGGGAAGGATTTCCTGATTGATTCTGATTTCAAGTTTCTGTGTGTTATCCGGCATTTCCGTTACTGTAATGCGAATATCCCTGGCTGTATTCCACTCCTCGTTTGTTGTGGGATTTGTGCCTGTTGCCTCTGTTACGGTATAGGTACCGTTTGCATTTTTCACAACGCCGTAAGACGCGCCAAACAGCGTAATAGCCTGAATTTCCTTGATTTCCATGTGCTGACCGATAAAGTCAACGTAGATAAGGGGAGTGTCATCTACGCCTGTACCGCCCTGTGAGGAGAAGCTTGATGAAATGGGGTTAAATGCGCCGGAGGTGATCTCCTGATAGATCTGCTCAAAAACGCCCCCAAGGTCTGCGCCTGTTACGGGGTAATAGGAATCAACGTAGTTGATATTGTCTGCAACGTCCTTATCCGTAATGCCGGAGCCTGCGGGATATTCGTGGCCGAAGAAGAAATTGTATCCGCCATCTCTTAAGCTTACGTCGTTACCATTAAGCCAGGTGTTCACGTAATAACCGTAGGCCTCGCGGATATTGGAATTCACGTTTTCGTCATTAAAGAAATTTTTAGGGTCTATAATGGCGTTGGAGCCGTCTCTTGCGGAAAGGTCCACGCCTACGCCGTATACCATAGCGGCTCTGCCGTAATGCTTTTCTATCCTTGCCTTATTGTAGGCTGTGCTGAGCAGGGTGCTCAGGGCGATTGACGGCTCTACCTCTGATGAGTAGTTAAAGCGGCGGCTGGTGCCCTCGCTGTCGTTATCAAACAGCCTGTCAAGGCCTGTATTTGCGGCGCCGTCTGTAAGGAGGATAACTACGGGCTTACGTCCCTGTGTATCGGTAGCGGTGCTGAGCATCTCCATAGCCGTTGTAAAGCCTGCCTGAATGTTTGTTCCGCCTACGTAGCCCTCACTTTTGTAATTTGAGTCTATAATCTGATTTGAGCTGTTGTAGGCAGTAATAACGCCGTTTGAGCTTCCTGTGCCCGTATAGCTGTTTACCCTTAATTCAACGCCGTTGGTATATCTTCCGAAGGGAAGCACAACGGATGAATTACGGCTGTATGCGGCAACACCAAGGCGTATATCGTTGCCCTCTGCAAGTAAATCCTCAAGAAGATCGTTTGCAGCGGTAATAACCTTCTGCATACGGGTAGTTCCGCCGGAGGTAAACGTCATGGAGCCGGAGTTGTCCAGCACAAGGACCACGTCCACGGGGCCTGTTTTCGTAACCGTATCCGTAGTGGACATTGTTGAGCCCAGAACAGAAAAAACAATCTGGAATGCCTCGTCATCCTCAAGAGATACCTCAAAGGATGATTCTGAGTTATTTTTACTGTTGAGAACTGCTGTGTCCCCATCCTTATATACGGATTTATCCGCCCATACACGGCCTGCATAGCGGTTGCCGTCTGCATCCGTGCCCATCATTGTTTCAAAGCCCATGGCGGTACCGTTATCTGCAATTATCTGAGCAATAGCTGATTCAACCAGCGTTACAGCCCTTGCTTTGGAATTTATAATTACAGGAACGTATCCGATAATTAACGCCATGCAAAGAAGCAGGCATACTGCTCTTTGAAGTAATTTCGTCCTCGTCATTTTTTATACCCTCCCTGTGATATATGTATACGTATCTTTCTTTATTATTTTTTAGGCTTAAGAGCTTTATTCACCGCCCTTTAATCCGCCGAGTGTTTTTTACCTTGAGGATGCCTTTTTGTTTTCCTCGCAGGTACAAATTCCTATTAGTTCGTCGCCCTTTTTGTAGTGGATGCAATCTCCGCATACGCTGTTTTGGTCCCTCACGCCGTCAAAGCAGCTGCAAAGGGTCTGCATTTCGGTAACGAAGGGCTGCCCCTCATTGGTATATTCAGGCTTTTTTGTAAAGTCGGGATAAATGGCAACGGGCTCTGCAAGAGGGGTGTGCCTGTCGCACTCCTCATAAAAGCCGTACCTTATCTCAAAGCATTTACCGCCAAGCTCAATCCTCTTAAAAAGGTCGCCCTCCTCAGGTGTGTAAGAGCTTTGTTGGGGCTCTATTCCCAGAAGCTTCCTTATCATCTTTTTTACCTTTCCTTATAATACCGGGCAAAACAAAAATCTGCCTTGTGTTATCCCTGTAATAACATTTTAGCAGATTCGTTTTTTCGTGTGTATTACCTGTACGGCGAAAAAAAGTACATACTTTTTTCTGTGCCGCAGAAAAGATATATCTTTTTTAACGGCGTAGGATATATACCCTCCCCATTTTGCCTCTGTTACAGTATTGCGGCAAAATCATCACGGTCCAGATTACTTTTTTGCTTTATTATTCTTATAGCCTGCTTAACACCGGGAACAGACATATTCATTCTTTCTGCAATTTCAGCATCGGAAAGCTTGAAGGCGGCAAGGCGGGCAACCTCTCTGTATTGTGCGGAAAGCTTTTCTACTATTTGTCTGCCTGTGATTTTACTGTTGAGCCTGGACCAGTTGTTTACGTAATTTATATAAAGCCCGCTTATTTTCTCCCACGCCTCATTATCCACAGCCCTTACACGCTGCTCAAGCAAAGAGCCCAGGGTGCGGCAATATTCCGCCAGAATACCGAAAAGCTTATCGGGAAGGGCTATTGCAACGGCTCTGTCTATATGCCGTATGGCCTGCTTGTCGTTTTTACTGTAATGGTAGGCAACAGCGCAGATGAGCCGCAGATAAATTTCGGTAATAACCGTATTATCCGCCATAGCCTGTGAAATCATGGGCTCTATTGTGGCAGGCAGAAGGCCCATAAGGGCAAGGCCCTTTATACCCTCAAGCTCTATTTTCTGCGAGGCAATACCGTAGCCCGTGGCGTAAAGATATTTTGCATAATATACCTTTGCCGCAGGGAGAGAATCCTTGTGCAAAAGCTCAAAGCAGCCTATTTTGAACCACTCGGGGAAATCCTTTACGTCGTAAAGCAGACTGTCCACAGCGCAGATACAAAGGGATACAAGCTCCGTTTTGCTGTGGTCCTTTGTCCCTGCCTCTGCAATATGTATTTTGGCCTTGCGCCACATATTCAAATCTCCGCGCCATATTGCGCAGTGGGCAAGAAGAGTGCCTGCGGCAAGTATTGCGTAAAAGCCCGAATGCTTTTCCAAAAGGTAATTTGCCCTTTCGTATACCTTATCTATATCACCCCTTGCAAGGGCTATTTCAGAGGAAAAAATCGTCTGCGCTTCAAAATTGTATTCCAGCCTTTTGATTGCCTCCTCTGCGCAGCCCGGAGCGTAATACATCCTTGACATATACAGAAAAGGTGTCTTTAAGGGCATAGGCATATCTACGTCTGTATTTCCGCCATACACCTCTCTGCCTGCCCTTGTACGCCCGTCGCGAGGCTTTTGCGCTGTTGTGGGTATTACCCAGTCCCTGCCCATACGCTTTGCACCTGGTATTCTTCCCTCTGCGCAAAGTGTCTGCACCCTGCGCACCGATACTCCCCACATCTCTGCCGCTTCTTTAAGCTGTATATATTCTTCCTCTGCCATTTTGTACGCTCCGTATTGTTCGTTTGGCGCTGTATATATTATTCGTTTGACGCCGTTTGTATTGTTCGTTTGACGAAATATGCTTTATTCGCCATACGCCGTTTGCCCTTTTATTATACATTTTTTTACGTTTTCCTGCAAGGGGTACAATAATCCCGCCTTAAGAGGGGCTTTTACTGTTGAAAGCCGCATATTTTTGGTACATTTTATATAAAAAATATAAAATAAGTGCGTCTATCATTCGTTAGTGCGCTTTTATGTGCCAAAAAATCAAAGCCCACATGGCGCATAGCCTTATGGGCTTTGTTTATCTTATTTAGCCGCTATTATCTGTTTTGCAACAGCTTCTTTGCCTTATCCCAATAAACGTCCAGGGCTTCAATAGGCTCGTCGCTCATTTTCTTATCCGGGTTTTCCTCGTAGAAAAGCTTTTCCGTAAGAGTAAACCTCCTGGAAAATTTATCCACGGCGCCCTGAAGAGCAATTTCGGGGTTTATACCCATGTGCCTTAAAACGTTAACGAGTGAGAATATTACGTCCCCTGCCTCATCCTCCATTTTATCCTCGGGGGCTGCCTTAAGCTCCTCAACCTCGGATATAAGGGCCTTAAGGGCATCCTCTCCGCACTTAAAATCCATACCTGCCCCTGCCGCCTTTTTCTGAACCTTGTAGGCTTTAAGAAGCGTTTCCATGCTTTCGGGCAGAGAATTTATGGAATCGCTTACAAGGGAGGTTTTCTTTTCGTCCCTCTTTATTGCCTCCCAGTTTTCAAGGACCTTCTCTGACGTGCTTACTCCCTGAAGGCTGCCAAAAACGTGAGGGTGGCGGTGTATCATTTTAAGGCATACGGCATTTATTACGTCTGTAAGTGTGTAAAGCGTCATATCCTTGGCAATATCCGCGTGGAATACCACCTGTAAAAGCACGTCGCCAAGCTCCTCTGTAATCTCATCAACGTCCCCGTTTGTAATTGCCTGAACAGCCTCGTGAGCCTCCTCAATAAGGTACTGCCTTAAGGTAAGTGAGGTTTGCTCCCTGTCCCATGGGCATCCGCCCTCAGGAGAGCGGAGCTTTACCATAATATCGCAAAGGTCTGTTATATCAAAGGGGGCAACAAGAGGCTCTGCCGGGGGAATAAGTATGGCAGAGGACCAGGAATAGCCGTGAAGCCTGTCTATCTCGTAAAGGGGTACCCTGCTTATTTTGCCCCTTGCGCAGAAATACACCTCGTGCTCCTCGGGATACACGGAATAAAGCATAAGCTTCAATGAAGAAACGGCAAGCTTATTGTAGAGTGAGGTTACCGCGCACCACGCCCTTTTATTGAACTGCTTGGGAGATTCTGCACGGGCAAGAGGTATTTCTGTAACACCCTGGGGGGCAACCATACCGCACTCACCTATAAGAGATGCGCCAAGAGGCACGCAGGAGAATATTTTTACGGGGATATTGAGCGCTTTACTCTTAAAAAGCACCTCCTCAACCAGGCTTTCACCCAACGTAGGCTCACCCAGAACACAAAGGACCCACTCACCCTTTTTATTTTCATCAAAAACAACGTCGCACATGCGGCTTGAAAGGGCATCGTAATCCTCCGTTACCTCAAAAACCTCGTCCAATACGTTAAATTCTATGCCATTTTCCTCAAGATTACGGGCTATGGGGCATTTTGCGGTAGTAAGTATTATGTTTTTGCCGCTTTCAAATATTTCCTTGTACCCTGCGTAGGAAAGCGAATCCATACCCTTGGGGCCAACCCCCACTATACTTAAAGCTTTTATCATAAGGCTTTTCCCTTCATACTTTTTATGCCTATATGATACATTTACTGCTTGCTTTAGTCAAGCATCATTCACGGCGCCTCCTGCCCTTAAAAAGCCTGCCCTTTACGTAGGATACGTTTCCCTTATCCACAAGCCCCGTAAATATACAGCCCGTAAGATATGCCACACCACCTGTAATAAGGGATATTACCGCCCTTAAGGCAGAGCCTCCGCCAAGGGTCTTACAGGCATAAAGTGTAAAATACATCACGCATCCCATTAAGCCCCCGGGTAATAACGGCGCCGCCGCAGAAATTCCGGCGCCGCCCTTATCCTTTATAAATACACACAGCAGTATAACCCCAATAATTGCGGCAACGGCAAAAAAAGCAAGGTTGCTTATGGCAACACCCATTACGTTTACACTTGCCAACATGCAGAGAAGGACTGTTAAGGGAAGCCTTACACCAAGCGAGCAAAGGCTTGTGATTATGGGCGGCACCCTTTCCTTTGATATTGCCTGCATAAGGGTTGCGGCGCTTTGGAATATACCCATAAGCAAAACAGACGGCGCCGATATTTTAAGAAGGCTTACCGCCGTTTCCATTTCAAAGGGTGTGTACGCCCCTTTATAGAGAACACTCATTATATCCTCCGCAAGAAAAAAGAAGGCAACGGCAAAGGGGGTAAGCATAAGGGAGCTGATTTTCATTACAAGCCCGCACTGCCCCGCAGTGCCCATACCCCTTTTCTGATTTAAGGAAAGCTCCACAGCCCTTTCCCTTGCCACCACGGGAAGGGAGCTTGTACTAAGGGACATTACGAGCACCGAGGGTAAATTTACAAGAGGCATTACGCTTCCCGTATATATTCCGTAAAGTGAGGCGGCAACAGAGCTTACATACCCCTCAAACGCCTCCCCCATATAGATTTTTGCATCTCTTATTGAGGCTATACCCTTTGCGCTTATACCCAGAGAGGCGCAATACTCCAAAAAGCCCTCTATTGTATAAAGAGCCTCTGTTTTTTTAAGACTGTGTATTACTATGTACTGGTCGCACATCATTACAACGGGTATCACCATAGACCCAAGCATAAGAGGTATGCCCATACGCAAAAGCTCTCCTAATATTTGGGTGTATTTTATGCCCGTAGCCCTTGTACCGCCCTGAGGCAGAAGGGCCAAAATCTCACCTCTGCGCCTTAAAAACATTATTATCATCGCCAGAAGCCCTGTAAATTCACTTATGCTTATGCCTATCACAGCTCCTGTTGCGCCCCACACATATCCACCCCTTTTGCCCATAATATAGGCAAAAAGAAGCCCTGCTCCAACCTTTACTATCTGCTCCCATATCTGGGAAATTGCAGTAGGGGTCATATGGCACATGCCCTGAAAAAAGCCCCTGAAGGCGGATATAACGCTTACGAAAAGCACGGAAAAGGATATTGCCCTTACTATGGGTACAACCTCGGCATTATGGGTAGCCGCACCTACAAGAGGGGCAGAAAAAAACAGCACAGCAGCAAAAAGGGTCCCTGTGGCAAAAAGGAAGCAAAGGGCCGCCTTGAAGCCCTTGTACCCCAAGGCGTAGTCCCCCATACCCACGCTTTTTGAAACCCACGCCGCCACGGCAGAGGGTAGCCCTGCAGAGGCAATAACCAAAAACAGGTTGTACAAGGGAAAGGCAAGGGAATAAATGCCTATACCCTCGGCGCCGATTATATGGGTAAGAGGTATTCTGAATACCGCCCCTAAAATTCTTACGGCAACACCTGCCACAGAAAGCATAAGCGTTCCCTTTACAATGGAGGTTGCCCTCATCCTCGTTTTATTACCCATACACATACACCTCTTTTTTTAGAGTGTATGCTGCGGCAGAGCTATAAAATGCTCCCAATACACAAAAAAGGCTCCTGCCTTAAAAGACAAGAGCCTTAACTATTCTTTTATGATTTTATCAGTGATTCTGGTTTTCGGAGCCCGTGGGGTTTACAATACTGTAACCAACGTTTACAAGGTGGTCTGCAACACGCTCAAGCCTTGCAACAACGGAGGAATAGTAGGGGCTTACGTCTACACTGCAGTTGCCCTCTGCAAGCCTTGCAAAGTGAGCGGCAACAAGCTCCTTCTTCATATTGTCCACGCTGTCCTCAAGAGCGCCAAGCTCGGGGAGCCTTTTCTTGTTGAGGTTTTCAAATGCGTCCTTGGATATTTCAAACATCTCCATTACGGTATCACGCATTTTTGCAATACCCTCGTGAGCCTTTTCGGAGAATGCAATTTTACGGTCTGCCATTTCCACGCCTATTTCGTGGAGGTTTTCAGCCTGGTCGCCAATACGCTCAAGGTCGTTCAATACGTGGAAATACGCACCGATTTTTACCTCATCACTTGCCTCCACGTCAGCGGAAAGCTTTATAAGATATTTGGTAAGAGCGCCGTTTGTAAAGTCGATTATCTCCTCGTTTTTGGCTATCCTTTCGCTTTGCTCCTTCGAGCCTGTTTCCATGGATACAAAGGATAAGCCAATGTTTTCCTCTACAAGCTCAAGCATATAATCGATTTCCTTCTTTACCTGTATAAGAGCGATTGTAGGTGTGGTAAGAAGCCTTTCGTCAACGTATCTGAAGGACATAGCCTCGCTCTCCTCATCCTTATCCTTGATAACCCTGCAGGAGTAATTTACAAGCAGCTTTACAAAGGGAAGTAATACGCAGGTAGTGGTTACGTTAAATACTACGTGGAAGGCTGATACGCGCATTTGGAGGGACATAGCATCATCCCCGGGGAAGAGAGAGGTAAGTATCCTTACCGCCTCATCCTTGAATATCCAGATTATAGCGGAGAAAAGCGCCGTACCTATAACGTTAAATGTAAAGTGGATAAGAGCAACCCTCTTTGAGTTTGCATGTGCGCCTACGGATGCAAGAAGGGCGGTTACGCATGTACCTATATTTGCGCCAAGGACAATAAACAGCGCAAGCTCCAAGGGAAGCACCCCTGTACCTACCATTGTAATTACAACACCCGTAGCTGCAGATGAGCTTTGAATAAGGGCTGTAAACACAGCGCCTACAAGAATCAAGAGGAGGGGAAAATCTATTTTTGCAAAAAGGTTAGTAAACATTTTTGCAACCAGGGCGTTGCCGAAGGCCTGGTCGCTGCTCATAATATTAAGACCTACGAATATAAGGCCCAGGCCGCTGCACAAAAGGCCTGCAAGCTTTATTTTTTCATTCTTGAAGAAGGCCATCATAACGCCTGTGAATGAAAGCAGGTACATAAGCATATTGAAATAATCGTTTTTTAAGGCAACAATCACGCCGGTAATAGTAGTACCGATATTGGCGCCCATAATAATAGGAGTTGCCTGCATAAGTGTCATAACCCCTGCGTTTACCAAGCCGATTACCATAACAGAGGTTGCAGATGAGCTCTGGATTATAGCCGTTACTCCCGCGCCTATACTTACCCCGGACAAGCGGTTGTTGCTTATGCGCTCGAGCATACGCTTCATACCTGAGCCTGCGCTCTTTTCAAGAGCCTCGCTCATAAAGTTCATACCTACGATGAACACTCCTACGCCTGCAAGCAGCCATATAAGACTTTCGATAAGCTGCGTTATTTCTGCCGGTGTTAACATAATTTTTCTCCTTTTCTTTCTGAATACGGGCAAACCCATTTTTGCACTCCGCTTCAGCATTCTTCATTTTTTCTCAATTTTCTACATTTAACATAATAACATACGGCAGTGAATTTTGCAACAAAAAAAGCACGGCAGATTTCCTGCCGCGCCTTTATGTTTAAGCTGTTATTTTGCCCTTTTATAATGGAATATCAGCCATACTCCCCCGGAGCTTTCCACCGTAAGCACTCCTCTTTCATAGTATATGCTTACCTTGTCCAGATTATCAAGGGATATTACGCCCTTGCCGGATTTATACGTATAGGTACCGTTGGACACCTTGCCGTTATCGTTGTAGGTAACGGTATTATCCTCACCGAAGGTAAGGTAATTTACGTAATCTGCATCGTTTTTGCGCAGATCCTCAATGTACTTTATTACCGAGGGGCCGTATTCTATACAGTATATATCCCATTTTCCCGAGATATCACGCTTATTGCAGCCCGCTAATGAAAGCGCCGCAAGCACTGCAAGCAGGCAGCAAAGTATTCTTGACGATATTCTCTTCATGGTATTATTTCATTATTTTTGTAGGCTCACCGTACTCAAAGCCGAAGGTTTCAACTGTTACGGATTTGATTCTTATGTCCTTAGTGGGCTTGCCGTCCCCTGTGCCGTTGCTGCCGTCGTTATCGAGCTTACTTATTTTTACAAGTATATCAAGGCCTGAGGTTACCTTGCCGAATACTGCGTAGCTGCCGTCAAGCTTTGCCGAGTTGTTTGCAACGTTTATGTAGAATTCACTTGCCGCAGAATTTTCCGCCTTGATCGTTCCTACGTTAGAGGAGTTTCTTGCCATAGCAATAGTACCTCTTGCATTGGAGAGATCGTTTTTCCTGAAGCCGTTGTTGGGGAACTCACCCTTTATAGTGTAATCAAGCTTCTTTTCATCGTTTCTGCCTGCCTGTACAACAAAGCCCTTTGCCACCCTGGGAATAAGGGTATTATCGTAGTAGCCTGCCTTTATCAATGAAATAAAGTTGCGTACGGTGTTGGGGGCCTTGTCGTAATAAAGCTCCATGGTTACCGTGCCGTATTCCTCGATTTCCATAGTTACAACTGCGTTCTTTTCGGGACCGTTGTTCAGTACGCCGCTTGTGAGTATTGCAACGATTACAAACGCTACAACAACTACAACCAGCGCTCCGAGGAGAAGGCCCTGCTTTTCCTTTATCTTTGACATGAAGCTCTGCTGGCTTTTCTGCTTTGCCTCATACCTCTTTTTTCTGCTTTCCTGGCTCATAAATTACCTTTCGTATCTGTTATTTTGAATACCCCCAATTACAAGAGCTGCGGTGTTTACTCCGCAGCCTCTGTATAAGTAGGTATAATATCTGCGTGTGAATTATTTTGTGCCGAACAGCCTGTCGCCTGCGTCGCCCAAGCCGGGAAGAATGTAGCAATGCTCGTTAAGCCTTTCATCCAATGATGCAAGGAATACGTCAACGTCGGGATGTGCGTCGCGCACAACCTTAACACCCTCCGGTGCGCCTATAAGGCATGCAAGCTTTATGTTCTTTGCGCCCTGCTCCTTAAGAAAATCTATGGCGGCAACTGCGCTTCCACCTGTTGCAAGCATAGGATCTACAAGCAAAACCTCTCTCCGGTCTATCCCCTGGGGGAGCTTGCAGTAATATGCAACGGGCTTTTTGGTTTCAGGGTCCCTGTAAAGGCCTATGTGGCCAACCTTTGCGGCGGGAAGAAGATTAAGAATACCGTCTACCATACCGAGGCCTGCCCTTAATATAGGTACAACAGCAACCTTTTTACCTGCTATAACCTTGGATTTTGTTTTTACCAAGGGGGTTTCTATTTCTATTTCTTCAAGGGGGAAATCTCTTGTAATTTCGTATGCCATAAGCATAGCAATTTCTTCTACCAGCTCACGAAATTCCTTTGAACCTGTTTCTTTTTTGCGGATCATTGTAATCTTATGCTGAATAAGGGGATGATCCATTACGTGCAACGTACCCATAGCGTTCCTCTCCGATTTCTCGTTTTATATTTTTTATTTCCTGTTAAGGAATTTAAGTCCGTCCTTACATGCAAGGCATACCGTTTGCGCATAGCCAAGGAAAAAGCCGGTTTCCACAACGCCCGGTATCATAGTAATACTGCTGTTAAGCTCCGCTTTATTATAGGGAGCCTTTAATTTTATGTCAATAACAAAGTTGCCGTTATCCGTTACAACAGGGCCGTCCTTTGCCTTGCCCATACGCAGTGCGTATTCAAGACCCATTCCGTCAAGCCTTTCGCTTACAAGGCTCAACGCCTTGGGAAGCACCTCCACGGGAAGCATAAACGTTTCACCAAGGTAATCTACGCTTTTTGATTCGTCTGCGATTATGATATATTTTTTTGCCATTGCCGCAACTATTTTTTCAAGGGTCTGGGCTGCGCCGCCGCCCTTTATAACGTCAAGCTCGCTGTCTATATTATCAGCGCCGTCCACGGCAATATCGACGTATTTTACAGAGGATATATCAAGCACGGGTATACCAAGCTCCCCACAGAGGCAGGACGACTGGAAGGAGGTTGTTACAGCCTTTATTTTAAGACCCTCCTTATTCACCCTCTCTGCAAGCCTTTCGATAAAAAAGAAGACCGTTGAGCCTGTGCCTACGCCTACAACGTCCCCATTATTGACCTGGTCTGCCGCCCAATAGCCTGCCTGCTTTTTCAATTCAGAATTGCTTGATGCGCTTTTCATACAAAAAAAGCCCCATTTCCTTTGATTTTATATGATTATACCAAATTAAAGTAAGTATTTCAACGGTTATATATTTTTATCTGCCATATTAAAAACAGGTATGTACTGGGAGGTGGCAGAATCCAGCTCCTGTACGTATATATCCTCACTTGGAATTGAGCATTTAAGAGCGTGGGCGCACACCGCCTTGTATTCTATGGCCTTTATTTTTCTGTTTAATTCGTCCGGAAGATTTTTAACAACAGGGATATATTGGCTCATTATGCTGACCTTTACCCTCGCTATGGGTAATATCTCCTGTGCGATAAGCTCCATAACGCGCATACTGTCCCTGGCGCAGCCGGGAAGCACAAGGTGGCGGATTATTACGCCCCTTTCCATTATGCCGTCATTATTTATACGGTAATCTCCAACTGTTTTACACATTTCCCTTGCGGCGTCAAGAGCCCTTTGGGGGTAATCCTTTGCCCTTGAATATCTTTCGGAAAGCTTATCCGAGGCGTATTTTATATCCGTAAGGAATACGTCCACAGCCCCCTCAAGGCTTTTCAGGGTGCTTATCCTTTCATACCCGCCCGTATTGTAAACAACAGGCACCGAGGGGTGCCCATACACTCTGTTAAGCTCCTCTATAACGTAGCTGTAATGGGTGGGTGTTACGAAATTTATATTGTAGGCGCCGTTATCTATAAGCCCCTCTATTGCAAGGTGAAGCTCCTCAAGGCTCATTTTTTTGCCCTGTGGCTTAAAGGATATGCTGTGATTCTGGCAATAGGAGCATCTTAAGGAGCATCCCCCAAAAAACACGGTACCGCTCCCTCTTTTTTCATCCACGCCGCTTATACAGGGCTCCTCCCACTTGTGAAGCCCTACGTGGGAAATTACAGGCTCGTATCCTGACATACATACCCCAAGCCTGCCGCCCCTTCTGTCTGCATTACACATACGGGGGCAGATATCACAAAAATCCTTATATATCATTTTTCATCCAGGGTGTAGGTTATCCTTCTGCCCTTGAATACCCTTTCCCAAAGGCGCATAAGCCTTGTTATTTTTGCTTCTCTTTTTCTTAACGGCTCCACCAATACAGCGTTAAAGCCGAATTTCTCACAGCGCATATCGGAAAAAAGCTGGTCCCCCACCATTACACATTCACAGGGGGGAAGCCCTATATGCCTGCTTGCGCCCTCAAAGGCGCCTCTCGTAGGCTTCTTATGCCCTACCTCAAGGCTTTTAGCGCCAATGCTTTCTGCTATGGATATTGCCCTTTTGCGGTTTGCCGTGTTTGAAAGCACATAAAGCCCAAGCCCTGCCTGCCTTGCCCTGATGCACCACGCCTCCACGTGGGGCACCACGCTATGCTCACCCCAGGGGGTAAGGGTATTATCTATATCCAGCACCACTGCCTTAATGCCCCTTTTAATGAGCGTATCAATATCTATTTCGCTTAAAAGCCTTACCTTTTCCATTTTTCTCACGCTAAAAAGGGACGTGTTTCCGTATGAACAGGCGGCACGTCCCTTAAAATTACTTATTATTTCAGCTTGTCTGCCTTTGCATCAAGGGCGCCCTTTTCAATAAGAGCATTGTAAAGGCTCGGTATTGTCTGCTTATGGTCCCCTACGAAATGCCAGCCCTTGCCGCCGCAGCTAACGGGGCGGTTTACGATGTTTTTACGGGGACGGTAATAGTAGTTGGGGTCCTCATAGCCTATTTTGCATCTGAAGTTGCCAAGATTTATAAGGTCGAAGTTGCCTGTTGTAATCTCGAAGGTTGGATATCCCAGATTTCTTGCTATTGAAAGGGCCTTAAGGAATACCTCGGGGCCTATTACGGATGAGCCGAAGTTCATATATACGCCCTTATCAAGCTTTGAAACGGACATACACATTTTTCTGAAGTCCTCACCGCTTGCGTAGCCGATTGCCGCAAAGTCCACTGTGGGATGCTGATGTATTATATCCGTACCCAATGCGATATGGTAGGTTGCGGGGATATTAAGCTTGTATGCGTTATAAAAAACGCAATCCTCCCTGTAAGGGAATTTCTCGGGATGCTCGTCTATATACTTACCCAATGATTCGCCGTAGCCCAAGCCTTGCTTTGCGCCAAGCTGAATAGCCTCGTTCATCATAGCACCTGTTTCCTCCCACATACCGAAGGAGCCGTCCTCAATAGCAGTAGGAACGTCCTCTGAGGTGCCGCCAAGGTATGCAAGCTCGAAATCGTGTATGCTGCATGCGCCGTTGCCTGAAATATGGGTGATAATTCCGCCCTTCATAAGAGCTATAAGATAACGGGAAAGGCCGTTTTTAATAACGTGAGCTCCCTGACTCCATATAACCTCTGCGCCGATTTTGCGCGCGGCGATAACCCTTTCCACAAGCTCGTCAAAGCCCTCACCCTTATACATTTCAATTTCTTCCTCACCGGGGCGCATAAGGTTATCTATGCGTACAAGGTTGTGCCTGTCCTTTGAGGAATATGTAGTTATATTTTCAAACAAAAGCCTTTCGGGGTGCTTGGGGTCTGTATTTTTATCCATTCTGATTTTAGACATTTTTATCTCCTGAATATCTTTATTTTTGCGTATTTTACAACGAGATACACGCTCTGTATATTATACATCCCTTATCTCTTATTTTCAAGTACGATGGTATATTGTTTACTTTTTGCTGTGTTGAAAAAATTCAATATACATTGGTATCATCCGAAAAAATTAAAAATAATAAAAGTCTTTTTTTGTACTGTTATTCACGGCTGGAATGTGGTATAATTCACATAGAATTAGCAGAGTAGGATATCGGGCGTCAAGTGCTCGGGGGACGGGGAGTTGCCCTTGGGACGAAGGCTCTTTAGATAAAGCGCCACGGTTCGTTATCCGCATCCCGCTGTATTACAGAAGGCCCTTACCTTCTGTTGAAGCGAGAGGTTGCTGTTTCATTTATTATTTCAAATGAACAGGAGTCTTTTTTGATGAAGAGCACCAGAAAATTGGCAGTTTGCGCCGTAATGTGCGCAATAAGCGTAGTATTTACACGTCTTCTTTCGTTTCAGATACCTATTGCAGGCTTGCCTGTAATAAGAATCGGCTTTGGGTCTATCCCCATAATAATCGCAGGTATAGTCTGCGGACCCCTTTGGGGCGGGGTTGTAGGCGCTGTGGCAGACCTTTTTGGATGCCTCTTAAACCTTATGGGCACAGCCTTTTTCCCCGGCTTTACACTGTCTGCGGCGCTTACCGGCGTCATACCGGCAGTTGCTTTAAGATACTGCCTTAGGCCTCACCTTTCACGCCGCAGGGGTATACCCACCCTTTGCGTGTGCGCCTCGGTGGTTATAAACGAAATTCTCGTTTCATTCGCTCTTAACACCACGTGGCTGTGCATACTCTACGGTCAGGGGTGGATTGTGCTCGGTATGCCGAGAATAATCTCCGTGGTTTGTATGATGCTCATTAATTCTCTTTTTACGTCGATAATACTCCGTGCGCTCGTTCATCTGCCCATAGCAGAGCTGTATAATCCGTATACGGTAAGAAACGCACATCACTAATACATTATGAAGGAGGCTGTATCGGGGAAAATCCCGATGCACATACACAATGGCAATCAGAATTATTACAGACGCCTGCTGCGACCTTCCCTATTCCTTCGTCCAACAACACGGCATCAGCATCGTCCCTCTCCGCTTTTCAGTGGATGAGGCAGAGCAGACATACGCCCTGGAGCCGGACTTTAATTTTGGCGAATACTACGGAAAAATGCGTAACGGCTCCGTTACAAAGACATCCCAGATAGCATACGACGATATTGAAAAGGAATTCAAGGATGCAATCGAAGCGGGAGATGAGGCAATTTATATTGCATTCTCCTCTGCATTAAGCTACACCTACAACGTTGGCAAGCTTGCACAGAAAAATCTTCTTGCGGATTATCCCGAGGCAAAGCTTTACGTTGTGGACTCACTTGCCGCATGTTCAGGTCAGGGCCTTATAGTTGATATGGCTGTACGTATGAAGGAAAACGGTGCAAGCGCAGAGGAAATAGTTAAGTGGCTTGAGGAAAACGTGCTTCGCGCCATCCACTGGTTTACAGTTGACGACCTTGACTTTTTAAGAAGAGGCGGCAGAGTTTCCGCGGCAGTGGCTATTATAGGCGGCATGCTCCACTTAAAGCCCTGCATGCACGTAAACAACGAGGGTAAGCTTATTAAGAGGGGCGTTGTACGCGGCCGCAAAAAGGCAATACAGACCCTTATCGACAAAACCTTAAGAGATATGGATAAATCCCAAAAGCAGACCGTATACGTTTCCCATGGGGACTGTTATGACGAAATAGCCCCCTTTATAAAGCAGCTTGAGGAAAATGAGGGCGTAAGCGAGGTAATCGTGGGTAACATCGGCCCTGTTATAGGCGCACATTCAGGCCCCGGCACGGTGGCTGTATTCGTTATGGGCGATATGAGAGAAAAGGATGAGGATTAAACCATCCCGTTAAAATAAAGCAAACGTTAAAAAGCAGATGCATAAATATTGTGCATCTGCTTTTGTTTTTGGGGTAAACGGGCGGATATGGTTAAGGTAATAGCCCTCCCCTTCACACAGTATTTTCCTTTGTTTACTTTATTATATATAATATTACATTGATAAAGGGGTTGCATTATGATATAATATAGTTTTGAAAGGGAGGTCTGACCGTGAGCATATTTACCAAAATTTTTGGAGACCCCAACGAAAAGCAGGTCAAGCAATTATCGGCTATCGCCGCAAGAATAGAGGCATTGGATACTAAAATGTCTGTATTGAGCGACGGTGAGCTTCGCGAATATACGTTTAAGTTCAAGAAAAGATTAGAGGATGGCGCCACATTGGACGACATTCTCCCCGAGGCATTTGCAGTTGCAAGAGAGGCTGCATGGCGCGTTTTAGGCATGAAGCCCTTTAAGGTTCAGCTTATGGGCGGTATTGCCCTTCACGAGGGAAGAATCGCAGAAATGCGTACAGGCGAGGGTAAAACACTCGTTGCAACTCTCCCCGCATACCTTAATGCACTCACGGGCAAGGGTGTTCACATCGTTACGGTTAACGACTATCTTGCAAAGCGCGACAGCCAGTGGATGGGCAAGATATTCACGTTCCTGGGCCTTGAGGTAGGCCTTATAGTTCACGGCTTAAGCTATGAGGAGCGTAAGAAAAGCTACGCCTGCGACATTACCTACGGCACAAACAACGAGCTTGGCTTCGATTATTTAAGGGACAATATGGTACGCTCCAAGGAGGCTATGGTTCAGCGCGAGCTTAACTACGCCATTATCGACGAGGTGGACTCCATTCTTATAGACGAGGCACGTACTCCCCTTATAATCTCCGGCCCCGGGGATAAATCAACCTCCATGTATCAGACGGTGGACAGGGTTATCTCCCGCCTTAAAAAGGGGGACTGGGATACAGACGAAAAGGAAAAGAATATATTCCTTACAGACGAGGGCATTAAGAAGGTTGAATACGCATTTAAGGTGGATAACCTTTCAGACCCCGAAAACGTAGAGCTTTCCCACCACGTTCAGCAGGCCCTTAAGGCTAACTTCATTATGAAGAGGGACGTTGACTACGTTGTGAGGGACGGCGAGGTTGTTATCGTTGACGAATTCACAGGCCGCCTTATGCAGGGCAGGCGTTACAGCGACGGGCTTCACCAGGCTATTGAAGCCAAGGAAAACGTAAAGGTTGAAAGAGAATCCAAAACACTTGCCACTGTTACCTTCCAGAACTACTTCAGAATGTACAAAAAGCTCTGCGGTATGACAGGTACTGCCAAAACCGAGGAGGAGGAATTCAGGGGCATATATTCACTTGACGTTGTAACAATCCCCACAAACCTTCCTATGCAGAGGGTCGACCAGAACGACGCCGTATATACCAAGCTTAAATACAAGTACGCCGCCATTGTTGCGGATATCGAGGACTGCGCAAAGCGCGGTCAGCCCGTTCTCGTAGGTACGGTAAGCGTTGAAAAATCCGAATTTTTAAGCAAGCTTATAAAAGCAAAGGGCATAAAGCACAACGTTTTGAACGCCAAAAACCACGAGCGCGAGGCGGAGATAGTTGCCCAGGCAGGCCGCTTTGGCGCAGTTACCATAGCTACCAATATGGCAGGCCGCGGTACGGATATTATTTTAGGCGGTAACCCCGAAACAATGGCAAAGCAGGAGCTTAAGCGCCTTGGTGTTGACGAGGACCTTATTGCACGGGCAAGCGGCCACGAGGCATCAAGCGATGAGGAGCTTATGGCAACACGCGCAAGGCTCAATGAGCTTATTGCGGAATACAAAAAGGAAACTCTTGCGGAGAAGGAAAAGGTTCTTGCCGTGGGAGGTCTTCGCATAATCGGTACGGAAAGGCACGAAAGCAGGCGTATAGATAACCAGCTTCGCGGCCGCGCAGGCCGTCAGGGTGACCCGGGCTCATCAAAATTCTACCTTTCCTTTGAGGACGACCTTATGCGCCGCTTCGGCGGAGAGCGTATGGCTATGATAATGCAGTCCTTCAACCTTGATACGGATATGCCCGTTGATATGGCAATAATGTCAAGGCAAATCGAAAGCGCCCAGAAGAAGGTTGAAAGCGTAAACTACGCATCACGTAAGCACGTTCTTGAATACGACGACGTTATGAACAAGCAGAGGGAGATAATTTACTCCCAGCGCAGAATGGTTCTTGAGGGCGAAAACGTTCACGATTTCATTATGGGTATGCTCGAGGACCTTATAGACGAGGCTGTGGACACCTTCTGGAACGACGGCGGTGAAAACGGCCCCGACCTTAACAGCCTTACGGATTATCTTGAGCAGCAATTTCTCCCCCGTGGGCTTATATCATTTACTGAAAGCCAGATAGCAACCCTTACAAGCCAATCACTTAAGGAAGCCATATTAAAGGAGGCAAAGGAGGAATACGCCCGCCATGAGGAGGCAAACTCACCCGAGGCTATGCGCTCACTTGAAAGGCAAGTGCTCTTACAGACTGTTGACAGAAAGTGGATGGACCACATAGACGATATGGCAAGCCTGCGCGAGGGCATTTCATTAAGAGCCCTGGCCCAGAGGGACCCTGTTGTTGAATACAAGCGCGAGGGCTTTGATATGTTCGATGAAATGACCTACGCCATAAAGCAGGAAACAGTAAAGCTCCTTTTTGCTATAAGAGTAGTAAAGGAGGGTGTACCCCCTCCCACAAGGCAGGCCCCCATTCCCGCAGGCGGAGTGAATATGCCTAAAAAATCAGATAAAAAGCCCGGCAGGAACGACCCGTGCCCCTGCGGAAGCGGTAAAAAATATAAGCAGTGCTGCGGTAAAAACGAAGCATGATTTAACTTGAGCCTATACTGAAAGGATAACGATATGCAAATAGAGGCCGCAAAAGAAAAATTACATTACCTTGAGGACGTGCTTAAGCAGGTTGAGGAAGCCCTTAACCCTAACTTTATGCGTCAGCAGGTGGAGGAGCTTAATCTTTCCATGTCCGACCCGGACGTCTGGGGAAGCCCGGAGAAAATGAATAAGCTCAACAGAAAGCTTAAGGAATATACAGCAAAGCTTGAAACCATAGATGCATTCACCCAAAAGCTTGAGGATATAACCACTCTTCTTGAATTCTACGAGGCAGACGGGGACGACGCTTCCCTCGCCGAGGCTGAAACAGAGCTTGAGGACGCCTCTGCGGATATGGAAAAGCTTCGCCTTGAAACGCTTTTCACAGGCGAGTACGATAACAACAACGTTATCGTAAGCCTTCACGCAGGCGCAGGCGGCACAGAGGCATGCGACTGGTGCTCTATGCTCCTTCGTATGTACACCCGCTGGGCAGCCACAAAGGGCTTCGACGTTTCAACCCTTGACTTCCTTGAGGGTGATGAGGCAGGTGTAAAGGGCGTATCCATACGTATTACAGGTGAAAACGCATACGGATACCTCCGCTCCGAAAGGGGTATTCACCGCCTTGTAAGAATTTCTCCCTTCGATTCAGCAAAGCGCCGCCATACGTCCTTCGTTTCTGTTGACGTTATGCCCGAGCTTGAAAGCGACAACACCGTTACCATACGCCCCGAGGACCTTAAGGTAGATACCTACCGTTCATCAGGCGCAGGCGGTCAGCACGTTAACAAAACAGAATCCGCTATCCGTATTACTCATCTGCCCACAGGTATAGTTGTACAGTGTCAGAACGAGCGCTCACAGATTCAGAACAGGGAAACCGCTATGAATATGCTCCGCGGTAAGCTTCTTGCCTTAAAGGAGCAGCAGGAAATGGAAAACCGCCTTGCCATTCAGGGTGAGCTTAAAAAAATCGAATGGGGCTCACAGATACGCTCCTACGTTTTCTGCCCCTACACACTTGTTAAGGACCACAGAACGGATATTGAAACGTCAAGCATTGACGCCGTTATGGACGGTGAGCTTGATTTGTTTATGATAGGCTACCTTAAGGCGGTAAACGCATAAGGTATTTCAAAAAAAGGAGAAAGGGGCAATACCCATGGCTAAAATCAAAAAAATTCTGGCTATGCTTTTTATAGGGGTATGCTTTATCTCGGTATGCGCATGTACCGAGGTTACTCCCGCCGTGCCCCAGGGTACCCCACAGGTAATAGTACCGCCCTCCCCTGTTGTGTCCGGCAAGATTCTCGACGTAAGGTGGGCAAGGGTTGCCACAAGCACTCTTGGCTCCAAAGCCCTTGAATTTCTCCTTGAAAACTTTTCCATAAGGGTAAAGGAAATGCCCCTTTACTACGTGCAGGACGATTCCGCAATATTTTCACTTTTCTCCTCAGGCTACGAGGTGGATATTGCAACAGGCATCTCCACAGAAGCCGCCAAATCACTTGCTTCAGACGGCAAGCTTCTGAATCTTTCCTCCTATTGGGGAAAGCTCCTTTCATACCAGAAAATGTGGAGCGCAGGCCGTACGTCCTGGGATACGGTACAGAATATGCTTACCCACGAGGACGGCAACGTATATATGCTTCTGCCCATGAGTCAGCAGACGCCCCAGGGCTACATATACAAGAAGAGCTTTTTCGATGAAAGGTCCCTTGTATTCCCCACAACGCTTCAGGAGCTTTACGATATACTCTCCGCATACAAAACGGAGTTCCCCTCATCCATTCCCTGGATGAACAGGCACGAGCCACAGCAGTTCAACGCCATATTAAACGCCCACGGCCTTTCATCAGACACGTGGCAGCAGTCCTCAAGCGGCAACCTCTTCTATCTTTACAGTGATTCACGCTATTTAAGCGCTCTGGACTGGCTTATGAAATTTGAAAAGGAGGGGCTTGTTCCCACTGACGCCGAGGGGCGCCTTACCCAGGTTGGTACGGGCGACGCGGACTATCTGAGCGCCACAAAAAACTCACTCCAGGTAATAGAATACACAGACCTTTACAGATATATTTCCGTTCAGGAGCTTCAGAAGGATACGGATATTTTCTCTGTCTGGGCTCAGTCCGACACTCTTATTTCCTCAGGTGGCTATGCACCCGTTATAGAGCTTGACTCTCCCTTTGTAAACGAGGCGGTGGTTATTGCCGCAACGGATAACGAGGAGCTTGCAAAAAGGCTTGTAGCCTTCGTTGACTGGCTTTGTACAGATGAGGGGGCTATGTGGTGCGCCTTTGGTGAATACGGTGAGGGCTACGTTTTTATAGACGGTCAGTGGGTATTTTTAAGATACTTCAACGAGGATTACACCCCCTATTTAGACCCGAAGACAGCAGGAAGCATTACTCCGGATATTGCCCCGGGAAGAATACTTGCGGCTGTTCCCTACTCCAAAATAATTTCCCCTGTGGAAAACAAGTTTGCCTTCGGTGAAAAGCTTGTTGCGTCAAACAAGTATAAGGCAGTTCTCCCCATAAGCTTCGCCTCACAGTTCACAGGCTTGGGAAGCCTTTCGGAGCTTTCCAGGTACTACGAAATAGAGGAGGCTATCACAAAAATAACAAACGACTTTATTGAGGGCTACCGAAAAGGCGAATACACCTCGGATAGCTGGCCTGAATACGTTGTGAAGCTTAACGAGGCAGGCATAAACGAATACACCCAATATATGAGCGTAAGAGCAGGGATTAATTAACCCCCCTCTCAATACATAAATAACAGAAAGAAGTTGTAAAAAAAATGAAAGTAATCATTCTTGCAGCAGGAAGAGGCAAGCGCCTCGGTAAAATCACAGAAAACGACCCTAAGGTTATGGCACAGGCCTGCGATAAGCCCCTTATAGACCACGTTATCAATTCAGTTAGCTTCGTGGAGCATAAGGATATACATATCGTGGTAGGATATAAAAAGGAAAGCGTTATGAGCCACCTTGGCGATGAGTTCACATACAGCGTTCAGGACCTTCAGCTCGGTACGGGCCACGCAGTAAGATGTGCAAGGGAGGCCTTCAGGGATTACGACGGCGACGTGCTTATTGCCTACGGTGATATGCCCCTTGTACGTAAGGAATCCTACCTCGCGCTTATTGAGGAGCATAAGAAAAACAATTCACTCTGTACTCTTATGACGGCAGACGTAACACCTATTCCCCCATGGGGCAGAATTATAAGAGATGAAAACGGCTACTTTGCCAAGGTTGTTGAGGACAGGGACTGCACACCCGATCAAAAGCTTATCTCCGAGGTAAATATGGGTGTGTACGTATTCAATGCAAAGAAGCTTTTTGCATATCTTGACAACCTTAAAAATGAAAACGCACAGGGCGAATACTACCTTACAGACGTTCCCTATGAATTCCTTGCAAATAATGAAAGGGTTTACACCTACACAAACACCAATATTGATGAAATAATGGGTGTAAATACCCCCGAGGACCTTGCACAGGCAGAGGAATGGCTTTCTAAAAGATAAGGCTTACGGAGGATAAAGAATGAACCCTACACTTGAGGGTATACTGTACACGGTTTTGGCGGTGCTGGCCGTTATACTTGCGCTGAAATTTGCAGGTAAGATATTAAAGATAATACTTGTCCTTGTGTTTTTGGCAGTAATTGCATATCTTCTTGTTTTCAGCGGATATTTTCCTGAATAACAGTATTTGTTTTCGGGCTGTTTTAAGCCCCACATTGGAGGTAACAAAATGAAATTAGAGCTTACCAACGAGCAGTACAAGCAGCTTATGGAGCTTGTATGGTGCGGAAACTACGTATTCGACGCAGTAAGGCAGATGCGGGAGGAGGATAACGACGCATACAACGAGGTTGAAAGCATCGTATTCAAAAACGGTCTTGCCCTTGAGGAGGACTGCGCAGTATTCGATGAGGATTACGAGGGCTATCTTCCCACAGAGGAGTACGCCAACGATAAGGGCCTTAAGGAAATGATTGCAGACTTCGAGGATATGTCCTTCTGGGAGCTTTTGGCATACAGGCTTGCCCAACGCGACGTTGAAAAGAAGGTAAAGGGTATGTCTAACGAAATAGCATACAACGCTATATCAGAAAGAATAGACGAGTATTCAGACGAATTCTTTGAAAACGACCTTAAAAACGTTTACGTAAAGGGTATGAACGCCCTTAAGGGGGACCTTAAGGGTATAAGAAGCATGATAGCCGGAGACCTTCCTACGGGAGATAACGACGACTACTGATAAACCCTTCCTTATTTACAATGAAAAACGGCATTTACTATTACGACCCACACGTTCACACATCCCAGGGAAGCCTGTGCGCAAGAAGCACGGGGGGTGAAATGGCGAAAAAGGCAAAGGAATTAGGGTACGACGGTATTTTTATCACCGACCATTTCTTTAATGCCAACACAACAGCCCCCAAGGATGCCCCGTGGGAGGAGAAGGTAAGCATACTCACCGCAGGCTACAAGGAAGCCAGGGCTGTGGGGGATAAAATAGGCCTTTCAGTATTTTTCGGGTTTGAATTTTCCCACGCCTGTACGGACCTTTTGGTGTACGGCCTTGATGAGAATTGGCTTCTTAACAACAAGGACGTAGACAAATGGCATATGGGGGTTTTCTTTGAAAGGGTCAAAAAAGACGGGGGCTTTATTGTCCACGCCCACCCCTTCAGGGACAAGGAGTGGATAAAGTGCATGCGCCTTTACCCCCACCAGACAGACGCCGTGGAGGTTTTTAATTCATCCCATAACGACGACGTTACAGACCTTCGCGCAAGGTTTTACGCCGATTCCTTTGGCCTTCCCTTTACCTCGGGAAGCGATTCCCACTCTGTAGATGGCTTTATGGGAGGCGGCGTTGGCGTAAAGGAAAGGCTTACAAGCGTTCATGATTATATAAGGCTTGTAAGGGAAAGAAGGGTGCAAAGCTTTTTGTCCCATGAGTATCCCAAGGATATTTAATCCGGGGGATTTATAGACCTATATATAATGTAGGAAATTTGTTAGTAAAGCACAAAGGAGTACAAAACGTACTCCTTTTTTGTGTATTGTATATAACATATTGCGCATTGTACCGGGCCTTACCCCCGCCCAAAAAGCCGCAGGTGGTGGGGTAATGTTTATTTAAGCAATACGTGACGCTCTTTTCTGTTCAGCTCATTATATTTTATACGCCGGGCGTATCAGTCATCTATATCCACGTCAACGTCTATTATCTTGCCCGTTACGGCGTTTATCTCGTATTCGTATTCCCTTGCGCCCGCCTTGAACTCTATTTCATAAACGAATACGCCGTCGTCATTATCAAGCTCTATCCTGAATTCCTTCACAAGAGATGCATCCACCCTTGCGTTACCTATGGCAATAGCCCTTGCATCCTCCCTTGTAATAATGCTTGCAGAGGGTGTGGCGGGAGTATTGCTGACGCTGCCGTTATCGTCCTCCTCAACGCGTACGTTTACAACCTCACCTGTTGCGGCGTCGATACGGTATTCATATTCTCTTGCTCCGTATTCAAAGTCCACATCGTAATAAGCGCCGTTATCCTCAAGCTCAACGTCAAGGTCCTTAACGTCGCTCTCCTTTACTCCCAGATGGGCGAACGCCGCATTTTTTGCCTCCGCCCCCGTTATCACGTCTGCAGAGGGGCGGTCATCGTTCTTATTGTCCTTTGTAACGGAATATACTATCTCCCCTGTGTAGGCGTTGAGGTCGTATTCGTATTCCTTGCTGCCGTAGTCAAACTCCACCTCGTAAACAATACGTCCGTCGTCGGCATCAAGCTCACACTCAAGGCGTTGTACGTCCTCCCTGTTGAGAGCCGCGTTTTCAAGGGCTGCCCTTATTGCCTCATCCCTGCCGATAAGGCTTGCCTTGGATACCTCCCCGTCCTTATGAATGTCAGCGCTTATGTTCCGTTCGTCCATAAGTATTGCAAGCTCCGTTATACTCAGCTTATAAAGGTCCTCTTTATTGAGGTTGGCTGATGCGTTGGAGGATACTATGGCTTCCACAAGAGCCATCTTGCCCTTCGACACGCCCTCGGCGTTGCCTGCGCCATCACCTGCTATTACCTGCCCCATAAGAGAGCCGCTTATGTTGTTTTCCTTTATTCTCATGGATACCGTATTCATTATGGATTCCTCAAGAGCCGTTGCCCTTTGAGCATCCTTACCGCTTACGGATATAAGCACTGAATTGTTATGGGAGGTGATATATCCGTTTGTGAGCATTGAGCCTATAAGAGCATTCACTGCAACGCTTATATGTGCGCCCTCAAGCTGCATATCACCCAAAACCGCCTCTCCGTCGGCATTAAGCGCGGCGGCATAGGTTATCTTGTCCCTTTTATTTACGCTTATTTCCACGGAGGGGTTGACGTCGATTACAACCGTTACGTCTGCTCTTTTGGTTATAGCGTCTATCGCTCCTGAAAAAATTCCTATGCTCAATATCAATACGGCGCATGCCGCAACAGCGGTTGCCGTTATCCACTTTTTGTGAGATTTGCCTTTCATTCCTTTTCCTCCTTTTACAAGTATAGGTGAGCCCGGGGACTCGGGAAGCCTCCCCTCTATCCTTGAAAACAAAGAGTCGTCGGGATATATATTCATGGAGTCCTTAAGCTTTTTTATTACCCTTTTTCTGTTCATGCTTTTTTCCTTTCGTTGCCTTCCCTGCCCTTATAAAACCTCTTAAGCTTCCTTATAGCGTACGCGTAGTGCGACCTTACGGTAATGTAATCCATAGAAAGCATTTTCGATATTTCGGTCTGCCTCACTCCCGAGAAAACGTAGAGAGAAACTATTTCCCTCTCCACGGGGGTAAGCACACCAAGTGCCTCAATAGCCTCTGCGGAGTCAATGAGTCTGCCGTCAGCGCTGTCGCCGGAGGCAATATCCTCGTGGTCGGCTACGTCGGCATCTTCTCTGTGTGGCGCTGAAAGAGCCTTCAGGCAAAGGTTTCGGGCTATGGTGAATATCCACGCCCGGGGATTCGTTGAGGGCTTATACGATGCGGCGTATGAAAAAACGTTGACAAATGTATCCTGGAGAACGTCCTCGGCCGTGTGAACGTCTCTTACAACAGACATGGCGTATCTCAAAACCGAGGTCTTATACCCCTCGTAGAGCATCTCAAGGGCTGTAACGTCGCCCCCTGCTATTCTTATTATGAGTTCATCCGCTACGGATGCAGCCATTTCATTCCTTCTCATTTTTCATTTGCGCCGCCTCGGCGCCTTCACCTTTCGTATATATAAGTCAAAAAAACTCCCGAATGCATACACTCACAAAATTTTTTTCGTATTTTCTTCGGTGTACAGATTCCCACGGTAAAAATAATATCATATTCACCGCTTTTTTTGCAATAGGGAGTAAGTTAAAATTGACATAGTGAATTTATAGGTATATAATTACAATAAGTAATAATGTATAAAACTGAAAGGAAATATACCATGCAGGAAATCAAGTTTATTAAGGCTCAGACACTTAAGGAAAAGCCTGACGAAAGCACTCTTGGCTTCGGAAAATATTTTACAGATTACATGTTCACTATGGACTACACAGAGGGTGAGGGCTGGCATTCTCCCACAATCTGCCCCTACGGCGCAGTTGCATACGAGCCCTCTTTAATGGTTTACCACTACGGTCAGACAATATTCGAGGGACTTAAGGCTTACAAGAACACACAGGGCAAGCCCGTTATGTTCCGCCCCATGGAAAATCTTATGCGTCTTAACCGCTCTGCAGAGAGAGTTTGCATCCCCCAGATAGACGTTGACTTCGTTCTTTACGCACTCAAGAAGCTGGTTGCTCTTGAAAAGGATTGGATTCCCACAAGCGACGGCACGTCTCTCTACATCCGCCCCTTCATAATGGCAACTGACGCAGCATTGGGCGTACACCCCTCACACACATACAGGCTTTACATCATCCTCTCCCCCGTTGGCAGATATTATAAGGAAGGCCTTAAGCCCGTTAAGATTTACGTTTCCGATAAGTACGTTCGCGCCTTCGAGGGCGGTCTTGGCGCTGCAAAAACTGCCGCTAACTACGCTGCAAGCCTTTACGGCGCAGAGGAAGCACAGAAGAAGGGCTACACACAGGTTCTCTGGCTTGACGGTAAGCACCACAAATACGTTGAAGAGGTTGGCACAATGAACATTATGTTCAAGATTGGGGACACTGTTGTTACACCTGCTCTCGACAGAGGCTCTATCCTCCCCGGCATCACACGTAAGTCTGCTATCCAGGTTATAAGAGATATGGGCTATAAGGTTGAGGAGCGCGAAATCACTATTGATGAGGTTTATGAGGCATTCGATAAGGGTCTTCTCACAGACGTTTTCGGCACAGGTACAGCTGCTGTTATCTCCCCCGTTGGCATTTTGACATGGGGCGATAGAACAATAGACATCTGCAACGGCGAAATCACCCCCTTCACCAAAGAGCTTTACGACAGAATCACAAACATCCAGCTCGGCATTGATGAGGACAAATTCTCCTGGATCGAGCCTGTTGAGGAGTGATTATTCCGAATATAAAAGTTAAAGGACTGCATACGCAGTCCTTTTTTTTGCATAAGCCTTTGATTTATAAAAAACACTGATATACAATAAATATCCACCCGCATAGCGGGTGGTTTTTCATTTTCGGGCATAGCCCTAACCACTACTGGCAACGCACAAGTGCGTTTATTTTTGGCCTGTCAGCCATGCAATTATTACTTACTGCCCATAAATGGGTCCCGCTCTAAATTTATCATACCTTGTAGGGACCGGCGTCCTCGACGGTCCTTTTTAGGCGTTTTTTACACAATCGTATGAGTATAGACTCGGCTTTAACAAAACAAATTCTGCTTTTTATTCGATCATACCCTAACATATTTTGTATGTCCAAATATTTGATTTATCCCTTGCTTTTGGACCGTCGAGGACGCCGGTCCCTACAGACATATATTTTATTACACCTTATCACTTGTTTTTTATTTTCTCATCGGTTAACCTCTTTTGAACCACGCGACTATCGCGTGGTTTTCTGTATACAATACAAATGAGGAGCAATATTGCTCCTCATTTGTATTGTTTAGTTACTTGAATATCTCGGGGACGTATTCATTGTTTTCTTCATAGGATTCATCGATCATTTTTATTACATCCTGTATAAACTTATCGATGCCTGCATCCTCAATTTCCTGAAGATAACTATCAAAATCCTCTGCTGTTTTTTTACCGCTTACGTAGTCTGCGCAGAAATCACGTACTATTTGGGCAATTACGTTTCCATCGTCTGTGAGAAGTTCGTATTTTGTAGGCACGTGATACGGACCGTAACGGGCATCATATACAACTATGCTGCTGTAATGAATACTGTCCATATACTGTACGTTCTTATCCGCAAAGGCATCTATTGCCTTGTTTTCTATAGATTCGTTATCCTCATAAGGAGTATTATATTTATGGAGAACTGCCATTGCATATTTAGATGATACCATAGGTAATGCGGCAGGCTTACGGTTTTCCTTTTCTACATCAGTATAAAGAGTACCGTCTACAATAGTATAGTCCTCACCCTCGATGCCGTAGTAGTATGCCAATATGCCCTCATCGGTACAGCACCAGTCTATAAAATCTATAAGCCTGTCTATAATTTCCTGATTTATTCCCTCTGTTATCAAAAAGCCTGCAGGAAAAATTTTATAGCCCGCGCCTGAAGGTTCCGCTTTATAGAGATATACAGTGTCATCCATAGAAAGCTGTGTTTCAAATACCTCCCAGCCGTCGTAATTCTTCTTGATATAATATGAATGTGTATTTCCCGTGGGGAGATATACTGCGGCATATTCACTGTAATCCGGTGGCGGAACTGTGTCATTCCATAAATCGTTATAATTTATGTTGGAATCCCCTGCAAGACCCTCATCGTATATTCTTTTGAGTGTATCCAGAGCTTTAATTATTTTAGGATCAGTAGCGGTAAGCTTAAATTCGCCATCCACCTTATCTATCATATTGTAGATGTCCTCATCGTACGTGGGGTCATCACTTTTTCTGGCATACCCCATATCAATTCCGTATGCCGCCATTACACCCTGTGTAAGTATAGGCTTGGGAGTGCTTTGAGCATCCGTTCCCCTGTTGATGTCAAGTATAAGCTCCGCATCAGGGTCCTTATTCTTTTTATGGTCGCTTAAAAGGTCTACAAGCTCCTCGATATTGTCGGGCACATCATATCCGTACTTTTCAAACCATTTTCTGTTATACAGCCAAAGGCTTGAGGGCTGAGGAACATAGCCCGTTGTACCAAGATTATATGTTCCCGAGGCTTCTCTATCCCTGTGCAGCATCTCTTCAAGAATATCCCTTGAATAAAACAGAGAGGTATAATTAGGCATATCGTCAAGATAATCTGTAATACGTATGCTCTTATATGGTGAACGTGCATAATCCCTATACATTTCCTCACTGCCAAGAACAACCGCATCTCCCCCTGTACCACCCGGATGAATGTAAATATCCGGCTTACTACCCCTAAGGCTTGTCCACTGAACAAGCTTTATTGAAAATTTACTGTAAAGAGTCTGTATTACGCCTGTACTTATTTTTTCGATATTGCTTATAGTTACCTCTATTACACTTCCGTACGGAATGGGTGTAGGGGTAGGCTCAATGGGGGTGGGGGTAGGTGTAACCACAGGCGTTACTTCAGGTGTTGCATCAGGTGTCGGCACAACTCCACAGCCTGCAAAAATAATAATGCAAAGCAAGGATATTACCGTTACCTTAAAAAGCTTGTTTTTCATAATTGCCTCCTTTATTTGCAGTAAATGTTTCCGATTTATGTCTTTATAATATCATGTCGTTAATATTTTGTCAATAATTATTTTTTTGGTGTCAATAAACGTCTTCCCTCAATAGCGTGGGTGTCCTTCATATTTGATTTTTAATATACCCTATGCTATAATTATAGAATAGGTGTAATAATACCCGTAATCCCTTAACGAAAGGCATAAAATGTTCGGAAACACCGTTATTTACAGCGACGAAATGCTGGGGAAGGATCAAAAGCGATATTCTGCATATTACTGCGGCCTTTGCCATAAAATAGGCAAAAGCTACGCACGCTCCTGCAGGCTTGCCCTTTCTTATGAAATGACGTTTCTTGCCGTTTTTATGTCTGCCTTAAAGGATGGGGAGGGTGAAACCCACGCCCTTGTTCACTGCCCCGGCAACCCCTTTAAGAAAAAAAACGTAATACAGAATTCAAGGGCTATTGATATTGCCGCATCATTAAGCGTAATTATGTCATACGAATCCTTAAGGGATAAGGCAAGGGATGAGGGCTTTATAAAAAAGCTGGGGGCGTTTATAGGCAAGGCGCTTTTCCGCCGTTCATTCAAAAAGGCGTGCAGAGCTTTGCCCGTTGCGTACAAAACCGTAAAGGACTGTCTTGAGGAGCTTTATGAGCTGGAGGAGGGCTATTGCCACATTCCCGAGGCCGTAAGCGACCCTTTTGCAAGGCTTGTAGCAGAGGTTGTATCCCAATTCACTACGGACGAAACCACACCGCCTCACGAAAAAGAGGCAATATGGCGCTTTAGCTATTACACAGGTCAGTGGATATACGTGCTTGACGCATTCAAGGATATAGACGAGGACTTAAAAAAGGGGGAATACAACCCGTTTATTGCAGCCGCCCTTTCACAAGGCGGCAAAATCCCCGAGGAGCCTCAGCTTATAAAGGAACAATTCAGGGACGATGCAGATTTTATATTGTCCTCTGCAATGGCTGTAATGTCAAATGCCCTTGACGCCCTTAATACAGGGCGCAACAAGCCTATATTGGAAAACATAATTTTTGTAGGAATGCCTGCAAGGGCAAAATCCATTTTGGAGGGCACCTTCAAGAAAAAACACAGCCGGAGCGAATAGCGTGAAAAACGTTTTTTCACCCAGGTTTTGCGGCTTTCGCCACAGTTGCGGTGGTAATTTTATAACGCAAAACCAGCCACAATTCCCCAAGAAAGGAAGACTTTCGATAAACGAAAGCCTTAAATTATTGAGATGGATCCATATAAGGCTCTTGGCGTAAGCCAAAGCGCCACAGATGCAGAAATAAAAGCAGCATACAGAAAGCTGGTAAAAAAATATCACCCGGACCAATTCAAGGGTACAAGCTACGAGGCAACTGCCGCCGAAAAGCTTAAGGAGGTAAACGAGGCGTACAGTCTTTTGAAAAACAGAGGCTCATCCTCATCGTCCTCATCAAGGGGCGGCAGCTATCAGGGCTATAATTACGGTCCCTTTGGTTCAGGCGCCTACAACACAGGGGCAAGCTACGCCGAAAAAATTGCCGCGGCCCGTGCAAAGCTCAATCAGGGCAGCTACGGCGAGGCAGAGTATATTCTCCGCACCATACCGGAGCATACCGCAGAATGGCATTATCTTATGGGTAACGTTTTGTGGTTTCGGGGCTGGTATCTGGAGGCAAAAAAGTATTATCAGGCAGCCTACACTATGGAGCCTACAAACTTCGAATACAAGGCCGCCTATGACAGAGTCAATTCTCAAAATTTTACGAACGGAGGTTACCGCGACCCAAGATACACACGCGTAGATTCTTCCACGCAGTGCTGCAACGTCTGCTCATCCCTTATGTGTGCAGACTGCTGCTGTGAGTGTATGGGGTGCGATCTTATATCATGCATATAAAAAACACAAATGTATCTCCGTCTAAAAAATTAGCCTACGGAGCCGTATTTTCCGCTCTTTGCGTATTGTGTCTTTATCTTTCACACGCTCTTCCCTACGGCAAGCTTGCGTTTTTGGTGGCGCCATCTGTAATACTTTCCCTTTTGGCATCCTTTACAGGTGTATTCGTTGCCTTTCTTGGATATATATGCTCCGGCATTCTTGGCTGGGTGCTTACGGGAAGCATTCCCCTTACGGCGTATTTCGGGCTTTTCTTCGGGCTTTACCCTATAATAAAGCTTCTTGCAGAGCAAATAAATTCAATAGCCTTAAGGTGGGTGGTAAAGGGTGTTTTCTCCATAACCGTATTGACCGTTATTATGTTCGGAGTAAAATTCCTCCTGCCCCAATTCGAAATCCCCCTTATAAACGAATTACAACCCGCCGTAAAAATAATCGCGATTTTCACAGTAGGTATAGCTATCTTTACAGTATTTGATATTGCCCTTACCTACATTATATACTACACACGAAAGGCTCTTAAAAGATTCAACATCGGCTAAGAGGAAGGGGAAAAGCTTTGATAATAGGACCACATCTTACAATATCCTCGGGCTACGCTCACGCAGTTAAAACTGCCCTTTCCATTGGGGCAACCACGTTTCAGGTGTTCTCACGCAACCCGAGAGGAGGCTCTGCCGCCCGTATAGACCCTAAGGATGTAGCGGCTGCAAGGGAGCTTATGGCGCAGAATTCAATGACGCCGCCGCTTATCCACGCCGCATATACAATGAATCTTGCCGCCGCAAGAAGCGAGGCGTATACCTTCGCCCGTGAATGCTTTGCAGACGATATGCAGAGAATGGAGGTTATACCTGCCAACCTCTACGTTTTTCACCCGGGAAGCCCTACCACCCTCCAATATTCCGAGGGTATAAAAAGGATAGTTGCCGCCCTGGACGACGGTATTCTCGAGGGTACAAAGACAAAAATACTTCTTGAGGGTATGGCAGGAAAGGGCTCCGAGCTTGGCAGAAGCTTCGAGCAGCTTGCCGAGATAATATCCCTCTCAAAAAAGAACGAGTATTTAGGCGTTTGTCTTGATACCTGCCATCTTTTCTGCGCAGGCTACGATATAGTAAACAGCCCCGAGGATGTTTTGAATGAGTTTGACAAAACAGTAGGGCTTTCAAGGCTTCACGCCATACACATAAACGATTCCTATAATTCCTTTGCCTCTCACAAGGACCATCACGCAAATATAGGCACGGGAGAAATAGGGCTTGAGGCTCTTAAGAGGTTTGCTTCATTAAAGGAGATAAAGCATCTTCCCTTCTATCTTGAAACGCCTCAGGAGGATATAAGAAATTACACCGCAGAAATGGACCTTCTGCGCAAATAAAGGCTATTTGTAAAGCAGGGTATACACCATGCAGGCTGTTATCACAGCGGCGGCATCCGCCAAAAGGGCAACGGCAAGGGTATACCCTGTTTTTTTAATGCCGTTTGCCCCGTAATACAGGGCGGAGGTGTAAAAAACGGTTTCCGTGGACCCCATTATAAGGGATGCGATTATACCCGTTTGGGAGTCTGCGCCAAACACGGTGTAAATATCCGAAAGGGTGCTTATTGCTCCGCTTCCGGAAAACGGCTTTACAAGTAAAAGGGGTATAAGCCCCGTAGGCAACCCTATGCGGGAGAAAAACGGAGAAAGAAATTCGCTTATTTTATCCATAAGCCCCGAATCCCTTAAAAGCCCAGTTGCTATCATCATAGCCCCTACGTAGGGGAGTATTCCCATAGCCAGGGAAAGGCCCTTGTTTGCCCCCTTGCAGAATACGCCGTAGCTATCCCTTCCCTTTAATGCGGAATAGAGAATTACACCCAATATAACAACAGGGATAATAAGCTCTGAAATATTGCCTCCTCCCATTTTACACCCTGCCCCTTTTTCTGCGTGATAACATTTTACACAGCACTACCCCTGTTACCGTTCCTACAAGAGAGGTAATAAGCACCCCCGGCATTATAGAGGAAGGTCTTTGAGAGCCCATAAGCCTCCTCATAGATATTACGGTGGTTGGCAAAAGCCCCAGGGATGAGGTGTTCATTACTATAAAAAGCATCATATTATCCGTTGCCACCCCCTTTTTCGTGGCAGAGGCAGAAAGGGCCCTTACCGCATTTATTCCCGCAGGTGTTGCGGCGTTGCCTGCGCCTATAAGGTTTGCAGAAAAATTTGCGGAGATATGCTCATAAGCCTCCTCACTTTCATTTTTGAACAGTCTTTTCAAAGCAGGCATCATAAGGCGGGAAAGCCCCTTCATAAGTCCGCTTTCACTTCCCACCTCAATAATGCCCATCCAGAAGCAATACACCCCTGCAAGAGATATGCAAAGCTCTATTGCCCCCTTTGAGGAATTAAGCATGCTTTCCAATATTTCCTGTGAATTTCCCGTTAAAATCATATACACAACACAAATTATTACTACTCCGCACCATAAAAGGCTTATTGCGCTCATATTTGCTCCCTTTTTTTATATAAATTTAATTTCTTCAAAAAAATATATGGCATTTTGACAAAGCTTATGCTATAATAGCAATATCCGTTTAGTATATTTACTGTATCGGTGTTATTCTCACTATTTAATTACGTTTATGGAAGGTTTTAATATGAACACTCAGTCAACAGAGAGTACTACATACACCCCGGACAATATATTCAAAAAAATGTGGAACGCATTCAAAAACCACGTTAAAAGCAAGGAGTTCAAGAAAAAATGGATCCGCCGCGGTATTATCGTAGGCATTATTGCTATTTTCGCATTGAGCCTTGTTATAAAGGATAATATTTCCCGTTGGCCCTATTCAAAGAACGACTGTGTTACTATCTCCGGTCAGCAGATTACAGGCCACGGCTCACATACGGGTATTTACAGGCTTAATACCTTTATGGGCAATGTACAGGCCGGTACAGAAGATGAAATGCGTATATTCGCATTTACAAAGTTCGGTTTCGAATATACTATGGACGTTAAGTACGACGGTGAAACACTCACCCTTACAATGGATATGCGCGGGGACAAAACCCTTTCCGATGAGGATCGTGTAATAGTCACAGAAACCTATACAACAATGTATCACGCACTTGAAAACTCCGTAGATAACTACTACCTCCTAAACGAGGAAACAGGCTCAAAGCGCCTTATCTACTACAAGGTAAGACAGGAGCAGTCCGAAAAGTAATTGATAAAATCAATTCTCATTATACAAAGCCCGCCGCACACGTGTCGGGCTTTTCTTTTATGCTTCGTTTCTTGCACTTTTGGGCATAATATGTTACACTTAAAAGGATTTATAAGTATTTGAGGGAATGTTTTTATGTCAGATTACATCAGCCGCATAGCAGAGCTTAAGGAGCTTTTGAATAAGTACAACAGGGAATATTACGTTTTGGACGCCCCTACCGTATCGGACTACGAATACGATATGCTTATGAAGGAGCTGGAGGCTCTTGAAAGGGAGCATCCCGAGCTTTTGGATAATGATTCACCTACGTTAAGGGTAGGGGGCGAGGCTGTAAAGACCTTTGCCGAGGTAACACACGAGGTTCCTCTTCAAAGCCTTTCCAATACCTACAACACCCTTGAGGCGGCAGATTTTATAGATTCCGTAAAAAAGGATATTCCACAGTGCGAATTCAGCGTGGAATATAAGATAGACGGCCTTTCCGTTTCCTTAAGATACGAAAACGGCGTATTCGTTCAGGGCGCCACAAGAGGTAACGGCATAAAGGGCGAGGACGTAACAAGCAATCTGCGCACGGTACGCTCTATCCCCTTAAGGCTTACAAGGCCTGTAAGCATAACTGTCCGCGGTGAGGTTTTTATGCCCAAAGCCGCCTTCAGCACCCTTAACGCCCTTCGGGAGGCAGAGGGCTCTCCCCTTTTTGCAAATCCGAGAAACGCCGCCGCAGGCTCACTGCGTCAGCAGGACCCTAAGATAACGGCACAAAGAAGGCTTGATATATTTGTTTTCAATATTCAGTCCTCAAATGAGGACATTCCCCAAAACCACACAGATTCCCTTATTTATCTTGAGGAGCTTGGCTTTAAGGTAATAAAGCCGCGGCTCATATCAAAAAGCCACGAATTCACGCAGATAGCCGAGGAAATAAACGTAAGCCGCAGGGCTCTCCCCTTTGATATAGACGGCCTTGTTATAAAGGTAAACAGCCTTTCAGCAAGAGAGATTTTAGGCACGACCTCAAAGGCGCCCCGCTGGGCTGTAGCGTACAAGTTCCCCGCAGAGGAGGTTTCCACTGTTTTAAGGGATATTACCCTTCAGGTAGGCCGCACAGGCGCTATTACCCCTGTTGCCGAGCTTGAGCCAAAGGAGGTTTCGGGAAGCATTATCTCCCGCGCTACCCTCCACAACGAGGATTACATCAGGCAAAAGGATATACGCATAGGGGACGTTGTTTTTATAAAAAAAGCGGGAGAGGTAATCCCCGAGATAGACCGCGTGGATTTCTCCGCCCGTAAGCTTGAGCTTACACCTTACGAAATGCCTCAAATCTGCCCTGCCTGCGGTGAAAAAACAGTCCGCGAGGAGGATGAGGCCGCAAGGTATTGCATAAACTCCGCCTGCCCTGCCCAGATAAGGCGTTCCCTTGAGCATTTCGCATCCAGAAACGCTATGGATATTATGGGTCTTGGCCCTTCAATGTGCGATAAGCTTGTTTCGGCAGGCCTTGTTAATAGTATTGCAGACCTTTACACCCTTACTGTTGATGATATTCTTACACTTGGAGAGGGCGTGGGGCAAAAAAGCGCCGAAAACCTTATAAGCGCTGTTGATGAATCCCGCAAAAGGGGTATGGAAAGGCTTCTTTACGCCCTGGGAATAAGGCACATAGGCCAGGTGGCATCGCGCAATATTGCAATTAAGGCAGGCTCTCTTGATTCACTTATGGATATGGGTGAAGATGAGCTTTCAACCATCGAGGACGTTGGGGGCATAATGGCAAAAAGCATTCTAAGCTTTTTTGAGGACGAAAAAAACAGAGAGCTTATCTCAAGGCTTAAGGGGCTTGGGGTTGATACACTTGTCCACGAAAAGGCACCAAGCGGCAACCTTCCCCTTTCGGGGCTTACCTTCGTTATTACAGGTAAGCTTACGTCTATGACAAGGGGCGTACTCCAGAAGAAGCTTGAGGCGTTGGGAGGCAAGGCATCCTCCTCGGTTTCCGCTTCAACAGACTACCTTATTTTAGGCGCTGACCCCGGCAGTAAGCTTGCCGCCGCAAAAAAGCACGGCACAAAAATAATAACGGAGGATGAGCTTCCCCGTTTTTTGGGTGAGGAACAGCACATTTAACCGTAAATTTACCTTTTCACCTCCGCCCATCATTGACAAAAAGGCAATACTTTCATACAATACCCTTATATCTGTTTAGGAGTAATAAAAAATGTCTATAAAAAGCGATTCATTTCTTTCACCAAAAAAGAAAAAAACAAAAAAGCCCGTAAAATTCAACCCCTTGATTGGCGTTATAGTTTTTGCGGTTATTTTCGTTCTTGTTCTTGTTCTTATGCCCTCGGAGGTGCAGAACACAATCTCCCCTGAGGACGCCTTCAACGTAGGCGCCGATATGAAGGAGCTTATGGAGGAAAACGACACACGGGAGGCTGTAAGCATAAATTCCACCGTTATCACCGTTACGGACCTTAAGGTTGCAATGCGCAATCTTGACCTTAACAACTGGAAGCTTTCACAGGAGGCAAAGGAAAGCCACTGCCTTCAGCTTCTCATAACAGAAAAGCTTCTTCTTCTCGAATTTGAAAAAAGGGGCTTAAAGCTTGACGAGGAGGAGCTTGCAAGGCGCATCAAGGAATACAAGGACACGCAGACCACCGCCGTTAAAAACAACCCGGACACAAGCGAGCCCTTTACACGCTATCTTGCAGGCCTGGGCTACACCCTTGAAACCTTCTTCGACAGCGACTTTGCAATTTCATCCATAACAACGGAATATAAGCTTGAGCTTGCAAAGCTTGCAATATGCAAGGAGCTTGGACTTTCAAAAATCAGAGATACACAGGTTACAAGATACTTAAACGACCGTCTTAAGGACGGCACCTATAAAATAACCAAAAACGGCGAAACACTTAAGGATGACTACGGCTCTGTATTGCCCACGCCCGAGGCTACGCCCGTGGTTACGCCCACTGTGACACCTACGCCCGCAGCGTAATAAATAACGAAAAGCATAAACGCCGACACTCTCCTGTTAAAAGGGGTGTCGGCGTTTTTTATTTGCCTCTTTAGAAAGGGGGGTATCCCCGCCGATTTTATTCATTATTATATACTGTACTGCGCCTTATACCTGCCACTGCATATTTTCATAGCGTCCTTTAAGCCCGGGGCTTTGGTGTCCTCTGTTACGTCGTTTATAAAAAGTATCCGCTTGGCGGCGCTTTGGGATACAAACTCATTTTTATCCGTAATTGCCCTTGAAAACATCACCCTTGCAGATGAGTAATTGCCAAGGTTAAGCTCTGCCTCACCTAAAAGATATAAAATCTCCTCGTCCCGGGGCCTTTCTCTTAATGCCCGTACCAACACACTGCGGGCCTCCTCAAAGCGCTGTGTAAGAATATACACCCTGCCCATATTATAAAGAGCGGTAACGTCCCCCGGGCGCACCTCAAGCACAGCGTTAAGATGCTCCTCGGCAAGAGAATATTCTCCTATGGAAATATACGCCACACCCATATCCGTATGGGCGGCAAAATCCAACGGATTTACAAGTGTCTCGGCTAAAAGAAGGCCTATTGCCGTAGAAACATCCCCGTTAAGGTAGGCGCTGACGCCATTAACCCTTACAAACGAGGGCTTTGTAATTCCGCTTTTATCAAACAGCTTACATCTTAAAACCTCAAGATTATATCGGGATTCCTCTATGCCATATACCTCTGCAGAGCGCAAAAGGCAGGATTTAACGATACGGGCTATGCCCTCACTTGAAAGCATATTGTATGGCGGCGGCAAAGGGGCGTTTACCTTGTCCGCTATAAAAAGAGCAACTCCCTTACAAAGCTGCCTTACACCGTCGTTTATTGCGCCAAAGGGTGAATTATCGCACAAAAGCACGGCAGATGAATATCTGCCGTGCTCTATATGATTACAAATGAATTCTGTAATATCGCCCTTTTTCATTTTATCAGTCCAAAGTATGTACGAAAAGTCCGCTCATGAGCTTGGGCTCAAACCAGGTGGATTTGGGAGGCATAACACCGTCCTCATCTGCAACGTCCATAACCTCGCCAACTGTTACGGGGCAAAGCATAAATGCAACGCCCTCTGCGCCTGCGGCATTTTCCAAGGCCTCGGCTGTGTTGCCGCCGCCGATAAATGAAATCCTCTTATCCTTTGTGGGCTCAAGTATTCCGAGGATAGGGGCAAGAGCAACTCTCTGAAGCACGGCTGCGTCTGTATTCTGCGATGCGTTTTCACCTGTACGTCTGCCGTCGTAAAGCTTAAGCTTATACCATTTTGATTCAACGTAAACGTTAAATTCACCCTTCTGAGTGGGGTCACAAGGCCTGCCTTCAATGGGAGAAACCTCAAAATCGTGCTCCAGGGCCATTAAAAGCTCATCGCCTGTAAGAGAGTTTTTGTCTGTAATTACTCTGTTATAGGGCATAACCAAAAGCTCGTCCTCGGCAAATACCGCGCACATAAAATGCTTTGATTCCTCTGTATTAAGAGCGATAGCCGCCTTTACGCTGGATGCGGCGCGGTGATGTCCGTCTGCAATATAAAGAGCGGGGATAGTTGCGTAAATTTCTGTAATTGCCGCAATATCCTCATCGTTATCCACTACCCATACCTGCTGCCTTACGTTAAGTGCGTTTGTAAAGTCGCAAACGGGAGCCTTGGCAGAGGTTGTTTTTTCTATAATTGCCTTAAGAGCGTCGTTTCTCTTGTGTGTAAGGAATACGAGGCCTGTGTTTGCACGTGTTGTGGAGATGTGCCTTATACGGTCTGCTTCCTTTTCTGCCCTTGTGAATTCGTGCTTTTTGATTACGTTATTAACGTAGTCCTCAACGCTTGCGCAGCCAACTATACCTGTCTGCGTACGGGAATCCAACGTTTCAGCGTAAACGTAGAAGCAGGGCTTTTCATCACGTACGAGGTGATGCTCCTTTTCAAGATTTGTAAGGTTTTCGTATGCCCTTGCATATACTGCATCGCTGTATTCATCAACACCCTTATCAAGTGTTGCCTCGGAGCGGATAACACTCATAAAGGAGTAGGGGGTTTCTTCGCAAATTGCACGTGCCTCGCCACCGGAAACAACGTCGTAGGGCATACAGGCAACGCTCTTTTCTTCACCCACAGCGGGGCGGAGCGCCTTAAAGGGATGTAAAGCTGCCATATTCAATAAACCACCCCACTGCCCTTTATAAAGACAGTGGGGACCTTTCATTATTATACGTGATTATTTAAGAACGGATATTCCGCCCATGTATTTTCTCAAAACCTCGGGAACAACTACGCTGCCGTCTGCCTGCTGGCACTGCTCAAGGAGAGCGGGCATAATTCTGCTTGTTGCAAGGCCTGATGCGTTAAGAGAATGAACAAACTCGATTTTCTTTGTTTCGTTTCTTCTGAAGCGGATGTTACCTCTTCTTGCCTGATAATCCATAGCGTTTGAAGAAGAAGAAACCTCTTTATAAATACCCATGCTGGGAATCCAAACCTCAATATCGTAGGTTTTAGCCATAGAATCGGAGCAGTCCTGTGCGGCAAGCTTTGAAAGCCTGTAATGAAGGCCAAGGCCCTGCATAAGGCGCTCTGCCTTTCCGATAAGCTCCATAAGTGCGGCATCAGACGTTTCGGGTGTTGTGTACTGGAACATTTCAACCTTGTTGAACTGATGACCTCTTACCATACCTCTTTCATCGCTTCGGTAGCTGCCTGCCTCCTTACGGTAGCAGGGAGTGTATGCAAAATACTTCTTGGGAAGCTCATCCTCTGAAAGGATTTCGTCCCTGTGGTAGTTGATAAGTGCAGTTTCTGCTGTGGGGAGGATAAACTGATTGAACTTCTCGCCGTTTTCATTCTGAAGCACGAATACGTCATCCTCAAACTTGGGGAACTGACCTGCTGTGTATCCACACTGGTATGAAAGAATGTGAGGGGGGAGAATAAACTCGTAGCCGTCGCTTATATGCGTATCGATAAAATAGTTGATAAGCGCCCATTCAAGCATTGCGCCCTTGCCCTTATATATCCAGAAGCCGTTTCCCCCAAGCTTTGCGCCTCTTTCGTAGTCGATAAGGTTAAGGCTTGTAGCAAGCTCAACGTGGTCCTTTGGCGTAAAATCAAAGGTGGGCTGTTCACCCCATACGTTTACAACCTGGTTGGCCTCCTTACCGCCGGGGACAACGTCGTCTGCGGGGAGGTTGGGAAGGGCATCCATAAATGCCTTGATTTTTGCGTTGAGTGTGTTAAGCTCATCGTCAAGGGCCTTTATTTCGTCGCCTAATTTACGCATTTCCTCTGTTACGGCAGAAATATCGCCGCCCTGCTTTTTAATCATGGGGATTGTTTTTGAAACGCGGTTGCGCTCTGCCTTCATCTCCTCAACAGATGCGATAATTTTTCTTCTGCTTTCGTCCATTGCCAAAAGCTCGCTCATGCTGGCGTTGTTGCCCTTTGCGCGAAGCTTTTCCTCTACCCATTCGGGCTTTTGTCTTATAAGATTTATATCAAGCATATTTATTAACGTTTTCCCGCCTTTTTGGGAAAACCTCCTCCTATACCAATCGATTTATTATACTCCAACGGCACCTAAAAATCAACCGCGGGGCAATTCTATTACGGGCTTTTTGGTGGAGCGGCGGTATATAAGTATTTTTCTGCCTATTACCTGCACACCCTCTGCCCCAAGCCTTGAAACTATCTCATCGTGAATTTCACGGGCTGTGTTTTCGCTGTTTGAAAGAAGGGATATTTTAACAAGCTCCCTTGCCTCAAGCACGTCGTCTATCTGCTTTATTATGTTGTCTGTAATTTCACCCTTGCCTATCCATACTACAGGCTCAAGTGAGTTACCCATTTTTCTCAAAAAATTTCTCTGTTGGTTTGTAAGCATATTTTATCCTCTTTGGTTGTCAGTCTATAAAATCAAAATCTACGTTTTTGATGCTTACCTCATCTCCGTCCTTGGCGCCTGCCTTGCGAAGAGCCTTTATAATGCCCTCCTTTTCAAGAAGAGACTGGAAGTATCTCAAGGATTCGTAGTCTTCTATATTGATGCTTCTGGTTATCTTGTCAATAAGCTCACCCTCAACAATGTAAACGCCGTCCTCAACCCTTATTGTAAAGGGTGCCTCGGGGGCCTTTATAATTTCAGGCTCCGGCATATACACAGTTGTTTCGGGAAGGTCTATAAGCATATCGGCAACCTTGGTTATAAGGGTGTTGTAGCTGTCGTCGTCATAAGCGGTAACGGAATATGTTTCAAAGCCCATTTCCCCTGCGGCGGCCTTGAGCCTTTCGAAGTTTTCGTTATCCTCCGTAAGGTCGCTCTTGCCTGCAACAACTATCTGCTTTCTTTCTATGAGCTCGGGGTTGTAAAGCCTTAATTCCTCGTTGATTTTGTGGAAATCCTCCACAGGGTCCCGCCCTTCACTGCCTGAAATATCAACAAGATGTATAAACATTCTCGTTCTTGCTATGTGGCGAAGGAAATCGTGGCCCAAGCCCTGACCCTCGTGAGCGCCTTCTATAAGCCCGGGAATATCTGCAAGAATAAATGTGCTTGCATCCTTAAGGCGCACAACGCCAAGGTTAGGGGAAAGAGTTGTAAAGTGGTAATCCGCGATTTTGGGCTTGGCATAGGTCATAATGGAAAGCATTGTGGATTTACCTACGTTGGGGAAGCCTATAATGCCTACGTCTGCTATTATGCGAAGCTCAAGGTCAATAAGAAGGTCCTTTGAGGGCATACCAAGCTGTGAAAAGCGGGGAAGCTGCCTTATAGCGTTTTTGTATTTGGTGTTGCCTCTGCCGCCTCTGCCGCCCTCAAGTATAGTAACGCGGGGTGTTTCAGGGGTCATATCAGCAATAATACGGCCCGTTTCGGCATCCTTAACAACTGTGCCTGCAGGCACGCGGACAACTATATCCTCTCCGCCCCTACCGTACATATTGTTTGCCGCGCCGTTTTTACCGTCTGACGCAACGTATTTCTTTCTGTATTTGAAGTCGATAAGAGTATTTAAGTTAGGGTCGATTTCGAATATAACGTCTCCGCCCTTGCCGCCGTCTCCGCCGTCGGGGCCGCCCTTATTTACAAATTTTTCGCGGTGGAAGGACACTGCGCCGTCCCCACCCTTGCCGGAGCGAACTCTTATCCTTGCTTTGTCGATAAACATAATTTTAAGTTCCTCATATATTTTTATACATACATAGTTATTATACCAAAAAATGCGGGGAATGTAAATGTAAAAAGAGAATTATAGGGGTTTTATACAAAAAAGGATACCTTGTTTATCACAAGTAAAACGTTTACTGTCTGATTACATCGGAAAAGAGGTAAATCGATTATGCTGTTTGTATCCCATAACAAGGAATATCAGCAATTTACACAAAACAAGGTTGAACTGTAATAACATAAAAGCTATACGGGAGGAGTAAGCCGCTATACGGGAGGAGCAAGCCCCTCCCCTACATTTTAATACACAACAAGGCGGTCTGTATGACCGCCTTATCTTTTCTCTCTTTAATTCTTAATTTACTTCACATTCCCCTGGGCAAGGGCGTCCAGGTCGAAATTAACTGCCTCCTCAAACATGGAAAGGAAAATCTCAACCTCCTCCATTTGCATAGCCTTTATGGATTCCAATATTTTCTCCCTTGCGTTTTTGAATTCCGAATTGGCGCTTTTAAGCTCGCTTACGCACTTAAAGTATGCGGAAAGCCTGTCCGCCGCCTTTACGTAGCGCTCCTCCTCATCCGTAAGAAAGAGAAAGCTTCTGTAGCTTGCCTCAAGCCTTTGGGGTATGTCGGATAAAAGGGTTTCCTTTGCGCTATCCTCAAGGGCCTTATACATATTTACTATTTCGGGGGAAACGTATTTAATGGGCGAGGGCATATCCCCTGTTATAACCTCGCTGACGTCGTGATACAGCGCGGCGCAGGCTATTTTCTGGGGGTCTATGGGCTTTTCCAATATGTCCTTTGCTATAAGGGCAAGGG
>SVGI01000043.1 GCA_015056385.1 Clostridiales bacterium | reverse complement strand
ACGGAAAATTGGTTACAGTAGAAATCACAGACAGTGTTTCAGTTGCTCTGAAGGGTAAGCTTTGTTGAGTAAACCGTTGAAGCAAAAAGAATTGGAGTACATATATGGGAATAAAAGATAAAGTATCACCTATGATGCGCCATTACCTTGAGGTAAAGGAGCGTTTTCCGGATGCCCTTTTATTTTACAGGTTAGGGGACTTTTACGAGCTTTTTTTCGATGATGCAATAACCGCCTCAAAGGCATTGGAGATCACTCTTACAGGCAGAGATTGCGGGCTTGACAAAAGGGCCGAAATGTGCGGAGTACCCTTTCACAGTGCGGAAAAATATATTGCAAGACTTATTGACAAGGGCTATAAGGTAGCAATTTGCGAGCAGATGGAGGATCCTTCCAAGGCGGTTGGCCTGGTAGAAAGAGACGTTGTAAGAGTTGTTACACCGGGAACCCTTATCGAAAGCTCCATGCTTGATGAAACAAAAAACAATTACATAATGTCTGTATGTCTGTACAACGATGTTTACGGTATAGCGGTATCTGATATATCTACGGGTGAATTTTTTGTTTCGGAGATTCCTCAATCAAAAATACAGTCTGATACAGACTTAAAAAATGAAATAAGCGTTATATCTCCCCGGGAAATAATTTACAACAGTAACGCAATAGAAAACGAGCTTTTTTCAAGGGTTATTTCTTCAGAACAGAATATATACAGCAGTAAATACCATGATTGGGCGTATGCGTATTCAAATGCGCGTACGGTTTTACTGCGTCATTTCGACGTTGTGGATTTAAGCTCGTTTGGGCTTGAGGGGCTGAAATCAGCTGTTTGTGCGGCGGGTGCGCTTCTTGAATATTTATTTGAAACTCAAAAAACAAACGTAAAGCAGCTTACGTCCTTAAGATATAAGCATACCGGCAAGAGTATGTATATAGACGGTTATACCCGTAGAAATCTTGAGCTTACAGAAACTATGCGTACGGGTTCAAAGAGGGGTTCTCTTCTTGGTCTGCTTGATAAAACGGAAACGTCTATGGGCTCAAGAATGCTTAGAGGCTGGATCGCAGAGCCTCTTAACAATTATTTTGAAATCGACGATCGCCTTTGCGGTGTTGAGGATATGCTTGGTTATGTTGATAGTGAGCTTGCAGAGCTTTTAGGCTCAGTATATGACTTTGAACGTATAGCCTCACGTATATCATCTGGTACGGCGTCCCCCAGAGACCTTTTGGCGCTTAAGCAATCGGCAAAGAAGTTGCCGGAGATTAAATCACTTCTTTCTAAGGCTCAGTCAAAGCTCTTGAAATACTGTGTTCAGCAAATAGATACTCTTGATGATGTTGCTGCACTTATCGAAAATATTATTGATGAGGACGCTCCCTTAAGCATAAAGGAGGGCGGCATAATTAAAAGCGGATACAGCATCGAGCTTGATAATTTCCGAAGCGCAATGCGCGACGGTAAGGGTTGGATTGCAGGTATTGAGCAGAAGGAAAGAGACAGAACGGGTATTAAGGGCCTTAAAATAGGCTTCAATAAGGTGTTTGGCTACTATATTGACGTTACGCGCTCATACGTACATATGGTGCCCGAGGATTACATAAGAAAGCAGACTCTTGCCAATTCCGAAAGGTATATAACTCCCGAGCTTAAGGAGCTTGAAAATATTGTACTTGGCGCAGAAGAAAAGAGCTATAAGCTTGAGCATCAGATATTCAGTGATTTAAGAAGTGAAATTGCTCTTGAAATCATACGAATACAGAAAACGGCAAAGCAGATAGCTACAATAGATTGCTTACTTTCCTTTGCCAGAGTCTCGGCAGAGTACAATTACACTAAGCCCAGAATTAACGATAAGGGCATTATTGAAATTAAAAACGGAAGGCATCCTGTTATTGAACGTACAGCAGCCTACGGTCAGTTTACTCCTAATGACGTATATATGACAAAGGAGGATAACAGGGTTATTATAATCACAGGCCCAAATATGGCGGGTAAAAGCACGTATATGCGCCAGATAGCTATTATTACCCTGATGGCACATATGGGTTGCTTTGTACCCTGTGATTATGCTGACATATGTATTACGGACAGGGTTTTTACAAGAGTTGGCGCATCGGACGATCTTTCCCAGGGTCAGAGTACTTTTATGGTGGAAATGATAGAGGTTGCCAATATCCTTAATAATGCAACGGACAGAAGCCTTCTGATATTTGACGAAATAGGAAGAGGAACAAGTACGTTTGACGGTCTTTCTATTGCCTGGGCTGTTGTTGAGTATGTAAGTGATAAGCGGAAAATAGGGGCTAAAACTCTTTTTGCCACACATTATCACGAGCTAACGGAGATAGAGGATAAAATAGAAGGTGTTGTAAACTATCACGTATTAACAAAGGAAATAAATGACGACATAATTTTTATGCGTAAAATAGTAAAGGGTCAGGCAAGCAGAAGCTACGGAATTCAGGTTGCAAAGCTTGCAGGGCTTCCTGAAACCGTTATAAGGCGGTCAAAGGAAATATTATCCGCTCTTGAAGCGAAGGACCAGGAAAGAGGTAATAAGGGTGTTTTTGAAAGCAAGATAGTTCCTGTGCTTGATGATGATAAATCTCAAAAGGCGGCTCTTCTTCACCAGGAATTATTGGAAATGGATCTTATGAAAATAACACCTCTTGAGGCGCTTGTTATTTTGGAAGATATGCAAAGAAGATATAAGTAATAATTACAGAGTGTGTGCTTATGGGAAAGATTAAAGAACTTGATTCTCACGTTATAAATATGATAGCGGCAGGCGAGGTTGTTGAAAATCCTGCGTCTGTTGTTAAAGAGCTTATTGAAAACTCTATTGATGCAGGGGCAAACCGCATTAGTATAGAATTTAAGCGTGGAGGGCTTGAATCTATAACAATAACGGATAACGGCTGTGGTATGTCTGCAGAGGATGCTTTAATGGCGTTTAAGCGCCATGCAACAAGTAAAATTGAGCTATCAGAGCATCTTGAAGCTATAAAATCCCTTGGATTCAGAGGCGAGGCTTTGGCAAGTATATCTGAGGTCAGCGAGGTTGAGCTTTATACCTGCGATGGTGAGGATGTAGGCACTCATATCATTATAAAAGGCGGAGAGGTGATTCTTAATAAGAGTGTGGGCTGGAACAAGGGTACAACGATCGTTGTAAGAAACATATTTTACAATGTTCCGGCAAGGCTGAAATTTCTTCGTTCTGTAAGGTCTGAATGCGCAAATATTATTGAGGTTTGTGTTAAGTACATTCTTGCAAGGTCCGATGTTGGCTTTAAGGTTATAAATAACGGTAAAACAGAGTTTGAGTCTTATCCGAATAATGACATAAAGGCGGCTTTAAGATCTGTTTACGGTAAGGATATTTTGTCTGAGGTTATTCCTTTTTCCGGTGAAAAGGGCTCTGTTTCTGTGTACGGATTTTTGGGTAAGCCGTCGTTTTGCAGAAATACACGTAAGCATCAGTCATTCTTTGTAAACGGAAGATACGTAAAATCCGCAGTTATAACAAGGGCTATTGATCTTGCATATAAAAATATAACAATGGTAGGTAAGTTTCCGCTTGTTGTTTTATATATGAGTATTCCTTATGATAAGGTTGATGTAAACGTTCATCCACAGAAAACAGACGTAAGGTTTGCTTTGCCAAACGATATTCTGAATTCACTGTATGAGATAATATTTTCGGCAATAACACCCAGGGATACCGTAAAGGAGCTTTCAATTTCCAATGAAGGCGTAACGCAATCAACACCTGCGCAAAGCTTTAGGCGCAGTGATAACGCCGGTAAATATGAATACCCCAGGGTTGAAATAAGCGTTACAGATACGGTGCCTGTTAATATACATAGAGATATTACATATAACGATTGTTCGATAAGCTCCGGTGGAATGGTTATTGATGAACCTAAAGCTAAAAAAGAGGCTGGTGATGCAACTTTTGTTATAAGTGAAGCCCCGGTGGTTATTGATATAACACCTAAAAATAATGTGTCTGAGCCTGTTATATCCGAAAAAAAAGATGATACGACAACCGATTTCTATGCAAAGGAAGAGGCTGAGGTAAACTATTTTGAAAATAAGCCAACAAATAACGCTATAAAGGAATCGAAGGCAGATATACTTACACAGGAGGTAAATTCCTATAAAAGGGGAGCTATATTACAGGAGGAATTTGTTACAGAAAGAAGTTTTCTATCAGATGTTAAAGTAAGGGGTAGCATTTTTGACTCATATCTTATAGCGGAATACGGGGATAAAATGCTTATTATAGATCAGCACGCCGCCCATGAACGCTTGCTTTTTGATAAATATACATCACAGTTTGAATCAAAGGATATTCCTGTTCAGCAATTACTTTCCTCTGTTGTATGTGATCTGCCGAGCTCAATTATTCAAACTGTTACGGAGAATATTGATGTATTTGCTTCTTTGGGATATGATGTTGAGGAGTTTGGTGAAAAATCTGTAATTATAAGGGGCGTTCCTTCATTATTCGGTGTTAAGGCGCCGGAGGCGTTGTTTGAGGAAATAGCGTACGAAATTGAGGAAAGCGGAAGCGGAAGAAGTGCCTTGAACAATGAGGTTTCCTCTGCAATCATCAAAGCATCGTGTAAGCTTGCCGTAAAAGCCAATATGAGCTTATCAAAGCAGCAAATTGATGAAATATTGCGTGCTTACGATTCAAATGCAATGCTTACGTGCCCTCACGGAAGGCCTATTGTCCTTGCTATGGATAAAAAGGAAATCGAAAAGTATTTTGGAAGAAGAAAATGAGCTTACATCCAACAAAAATTTTATGTATTATTGGCCCTACTGCATCAGGCAAAAGTGATGTTGCGCTGGAGCTTGCAAATAAATTGTCAGGTGAAATCATATCTGCTGATTCAATGCAAATATACAGATACATGGATATAGGCACTGCAAAGCCTACAAAGCAGGAGCAGGAGGCTGTAAGACATTGGATGATAGATATTGTAAACCCTGATGCGGATTACAGCGTAAATAATTATGTTGAGGATGTTTCTGCTGTAATAAGTGAGGTTTCCTCTCGCGGGAAATTGCCCATAATCTGCGGTGGTACAGGCTTATATCTTAATTCTTTGATATACGATTATAAAATGACAGATGCAGGTAAGGATGATAACTACCGAAGTGAGCTTTATGAATTTGCAGAGAAATTCGGTGTTGTTGCCATGCACGATAAGCTTCGAAGCGTCGATAATGTATCTGCAAATAATATTCACCCTAATAACGTAAAGCGTGTTGTACGTGCTTTGGAGGTATATCATTGTACGGGTATTCCTATGTCCGAGCAAAACAACAATCAAAAAACACTTTCATCCAAATTTGACGCAAAAATAATTGGTATTTCAAGGGAGAGGTGTGAACTGTACGACAGGATAAACCGCAGAGTGGATATTATGGTACATCAAGGCCTGGTGGATGAGGTTAAGAGCCTTTTGGAAATGGGCTATACGGGCAACTTGAATTCAATGCAGGGAATAGGCTATAAGGAGTTTATTCCTTATCTTGACAGTGAATGTTCTTTGAATGATGCCATAGAGCTTGTAAAAAAGAACACCAGAAACTATGCCAAGCGTCAGCTGACCTGGTTTAATGCTATTGAAAATGTGATATGGAAGGATACTCCCAGTGATATCTTATCCATGGATTTTGATTTTTAACAAAATACAGCCTTAAGACAATGGCTTTTTAAGGGTAAATACTGTATAATTATCGGGCTTTGTTTTGAATGAAAGCTTTTTATATGTTGAAATGAGGAAGGAAAAATTATGTCTAAGGGACTTGTATTACAGGATGTTTTTTTGAATGTTGTAAGAAGAGATAAGGTTCCTGTTACCGTGCATCTTACAAACGGATACCAAATCAAAGGCGTAGTCAAGGGGTTTGATAGCTTTGTTATAATTCTTTTGAATGAGGATAAGCAAACAATGATTTATAAGCACGCAATATCTACTATTACGCCGGCTAAGTTTCTTACGTTTTCCGAGGACTCATTATCAATATCAACTAACGACTATATAAACACGGATACTGTAAAAGGAGATAAAAACATTGATTAACAAATTTATATCAGCTGTAATTGAAAAATCTACACCTGAATTTGAATCTATCCAGAAGATTGCCTTGACAAACTTTAAGAAGGTTATGTCAGCGTTTAGGGAAAACGGTGTGGCTCCGCGTCATTTTTCAAATACGTTCGGTTACGGATACGATGATATAGGCAGAGATACTCTTGACAGAGTTCTTGCCGATATTTTCAAGGCAGACCGCGCTATTGTTACCCCTTATTTTGCATCGGGAACACACGCGCTTTCAAACGCATTATTCTCAATTCTTCGTCCCGGGGATACGCTTCTTGAAATGACAGGTAAGCCCTACGACACATTAGAGGAGGTAATAGGAATAAGCGGTAATTCTCAAAGCAGCCTTAAAGCCTGGGGAGTAAAATATGCCCAGGTTGACCTTAAGAACGGCTTGCCGGATTATGATGCTATCAGAGAGGCTGTAAGAGCGATTAAGCCCCGTGTTGCTGCTATGCAGCGCTCCGCAGGTTATGCGTTCAGGACATCTCTTACACCTGAAATGATAAGCAATATAGTAAAAATTGTCCGCGAGGAATCAAAGGATACGCTTATATTTACAGATAACTGCTACGGTGAGTTTACACAGACTGTTGAGCCTATTGAATTAGGTGTTGATTTGTGTGCGGGCTCTCTTATTAAAAATCTTGGTGGCGGAATTGCTCCCACAGGTGGCTATGCTGCAGGCAGTGAATATTGTATGAATCTTGTTGCTGAAAGGCTTACATCTCCCGGAATAGGCAGAGAGGTTGGGTCTTATGCGTACGGATACAAGGATTTCTACGAAGGACTTTTCTTTGCCCCCTCTGTTGTAGAGGCTGCGCTTAAAATGGCTACTATGTTCTCTCACGCATTTTCAATGCTTGGATATGAGGTTGCGCCGTTACCTGGCTCAAACAGAAGCGATATTATCCAAGCAATAAAAACAAACAGTGAGGATATGCTTATTGAGATATGTAAGGCGGTTCAGTTTGCATCTCCCGTAGAAAGCAACGTTGTTCCAATGCCTTGGGATATGCCCGGATATCAGCATAAGGTAATAATGGCTGCAGGCTCATTTGCCCAGGGAGCATCAATTGAATTGAGTGCAGATGGTCCTATCAAGCCACCGTATAACGTATTTATTCAGGGCGGCTTAACATTCGAACATGCTCTTACAGCTCTTGAGGAGGTGCTCACACGCCTTTATAACTTAGGTTTAATAAAGATACCTGATGAGTTTTAAGGTGTGAATGCATGGGTATTTACAGGAAAATATAGATACAAAAAAACGGACAGCGGAGATTATCCTGCTGTCCGTTTTATTTTTAGTTTAATTACAGCCCCTTGTAAAAGTTCATAAGGCAGCCTGATTTAATTATTGCGGCCTCTTCCTTTGTGATTGCAGGAAGCTTTAAGGTTATGTTGTAAACCTCTGCGCCTCTGATTACGATAGCATCGAAATCATTGTCTAATGCAAGAAGTTTACTCTTTACATTCTTAACAACAACAGCATCACCGATTTCGAATGTGAAATCACCGTCATATATAAAGGGAAGCATACCCCAGTTTATACAGTTGCTTCTGTATCTCTTTGTGGCGTATTCCTTGGCAATGTTTGCCCATCCGCCCAAAACTCTCTGGCAAGATGCTGCCTGCTCTCTTGCAGAGCCATCACCGGGCTTGTTTGCATAAATGAAGCTTCCTATTGAAACAGAGCCCTCGAGGTTGGCGGTCTTTATGATTTCGGAAATTTCATCCAAGCCCGAGGAACGGAAAGTATCATACATTTTCTTGCAATTCTTTGCGCGTTCTACGTACTTGGGGTCCTTACGGCTTAAGGTAAATTCCGCAAGACCGAGAGGGTTTGAACGGTAGGAGGATGTTTCACCGGAGGGAATAAGCTCGTCGGTTGTTGTTACGTCATCTGTAAGCACGGAAGCGGCATATACCACCAGGTTATCAGCCAAGGTGGGAATTTCAGGCCACGGAATAATGTTGGGTCCTGTTATAAGCTTTGCCTTGGAATCGGGTGAATTGAAGCCGGAATAAACCTTTTTATTGTAAATTTCACCGTTAAACTCGTAATCATATTTTGAATAATCAATATCGAGCTTTTCCGCTGACGTAATATATCCGCCGGATGCGGCAGTTGCGGCAATAGAGCGTGCGTCCATCAAAGCAACACCTGCAGCCTGGCCGCCGGAGGGCTTAGAGCCTTCGCGGTTGGGGAAATTACGTGTTGTGTGCCTTATTGAAAGGGTATTGTTTGCAGGTACGTCTCCGGCACCGAAGCAAGGTCCGCAGAATGCGGTTTTCATTATTGCGCCTGCCTGCATAAGTGTATTTGTTATCATGTTTTTATTCAAAGCATAATATACAGGCTGGCTTTGAGGATATACGTCAAGAGTAAAATCGGCACATCCCGAGCCGTACTTGCTTACTATATCTGCAACAGCTGCTATATTTTCGAATGTACCGCCGCTGCAGCCTGCAACTACGCCCTGTGTAACCTTGACACCCTGCTTTGAAACCTTGTCAGTCAAAATGTAATTAGCGCTGATGCTATCCTTTGCATCAATCTCAACCTTACGTAAAATATCTGCGGCGTTTGCGTTGAATTCGTCAATAGTATAAACGTTGCTGGGGTGGAAGGGAAGAGCTATCATAGGTGAAATCTCTGAAAGATTGATTTTGATAAGCTTATCGTAATATGCAACAGAAGCAGGAGAAAGCTTTTTATAAGCATCAGCTCTGCCGTGTGTTTTGTAATACTGGTGAATTGTTTCATCAGTTTCCCAAATTGATGAAAGGCACGTGGTTTCTGTTGTCATAACGTCAATACCGCATCTGGAGTCTGCGCTGAGGTTTTTAACACCGGGGCCAACGAACTCAAGAATACAGTTTTTTGCAAAGCCGCTTGAGAATACTGCGCCAACAAGAGCCAAAGCAACGTCGTGAGGACCAACTCCGTTACGGGGAGCGCCTTCAAGATATACCATAATTACAGGGGGGTATTTTACATCGTAGGTTTTAGACAAAAGCTGCTTAACAAGCTCGGGACCGCCTTCACCGATTGCCATGGTTCCCAGTGCGCCGTAGCGTGTATGGCTATCAGAGCCTAAAATCATTTTGCCGCAGCCTGCGTACATTTCACGCATAAACTGATGTATAACAGCTAAATGAGGCGGAACGTATATTCCGCCGAACCTCTGTGCTGCGGAAAGGCCGAAAACATGGTCGTCTTCGTTAATTGTACCGCCTACTGCGCAAAGGCTGTTATGACAGTTTGTAAGGACGTAGGGAATAGGGAATTTTTCGATTCCGCTTGCAAGAGCTGTCTGGATTATACCGACATATGTAATATCATGAGATGTAAGAGCGTCAAACTTAAGCTTTAAGCTGATTTCATCTCCTGATGTGTTGTGGCTTGAAATAATTGAGTAGGCAATAGTTCCCTTGCGCGCAGAATCGGGTGAATACTGCAGTGCTTCGTTTGAATCTGCAGAGAGAATCTGACTGCCGTTAATTAAATATACAGGTTTATCTGATAAGTACATTAGATTTCCCTTTCTAAAATATCGTTTTATTTCGTGTACCGTAATTCATGTTATTATATCATTTTTTAGGTATTTATTCAATATTAGCAACGAGAATATTTGCCTAGCATGTAATATTATGATATAATATACAAGATAATATAATGAGAGGTCTATTTATATATGAATAATCACAAGTATGCTGCTTTAAGAAAGCAGGATCACTTTTACGAAATGTCCGTAGTTGCTTTGTCAAATGCACAGACAATGGTATATTTCTTTTATATGGTCTTTTGTGTGCTTTTTGGCATAGTTGCCTTGTTTTTTCTTGCAACAATGAACGGAAACCTTGTTAAGCTTATTTATGCCGTATTTTCGGGATTGCTGTCATTTATGATGTATTATCTCGCAAGCCATGCAAGGATTGAATACGACTACACATTTACAAACGGTGTTTTGGAAATCGCAAAAATCATTAATTTCAAGAAGCGTGTTCCCGTAGTTTCTATTGACGTATCTGTTATACAGGATATGGGCCCTATAACCTCAAACAGATTTCAGACGTATTTCAACAACAAGGAAATAAAGAGGGTTAATGCTTTTTTGAACAAAGGAGAGCATCTTTATTATTTCAAGATTTCCAAGGAAAATAAGAGCGTAGTGTATATATTTGAGCCCGATGGCGAGCTTGCCGGCTTGATTAAGATGTACAACGAGGATTGTGTGAATTTATGATTTATTTTGATAATGCCTCAACAACAAGAGTGTGTGATGAGGGTGTTAAGGCTGCGATGGAGGCAATGAACGAATCCTTCGGTAACCCGTCATCCCTTCACAGATTGGGAATAACTGCCGAAAATATTATCTCTACTTCAAGAAGAGAAGTACTGAATGCTTTAGGTGTTAAATCGGGTACGGTTTATTTTACGTCAGGCGGTACAGAATCTAATAATACAGCTCTTTTTTCAGTTGCGGAATGGAAAAAAGCAAGAGGAAATCGTATTATAGTTTCCTCTGTTGAGCATGCAAGCGTATTGAATTCTGCAAAGGAATTGGCAAGGCGCGGCTGGGATGTTGTGTATCTGGATGTAGATAAATCCGGTATTGTTGATTTGAAGAAGCTTGAGGAAAGTGTTGATTCGAACACCGTATTGGTAAGTATTGCAGCAGTAAATAATGAAATCGGTACCATTCAGCCTATAAATGATATATCCCGAATAATAAAGAGTAAAAATCCCAACTGTGTATTCCACAGTGATTTTGTGCAGGCCTTTTCTAAAATAAGGGTGGATTGTTCTCTTGTTGATATGGCATCAATAAGTGCTCATAAAATAAACGGTATGAAGGGCTGCGGAGCGTTGTATGTTTCCGATAAAGTAAATCCTGTGCCGTTTTTGTATGGTGGCGGGCAGGAAAAGAAATTCAGAAGCGGAACAGAAAACGTTCCGGGAATTGCTTCCTTTGGTGCAGCGTGTAAATGGTATAAGGGCCAGAGGGCGGATAATTATACCTGGGTAAGTGAGTTAAGGCAGGAAGCGGTTAACGCTATTGCTGCATCTATACCTCAGGCAAAAATAATTTCAGATACGGATAATTCATCACCGTATATTTTGTCTGTTACACTTGCTCCGTTAAGAGGAGAAACAGTATTGCATTCTCTTGAAAGCAAGGGCGTTTTTGTATCTACAGGTGCGGCGTGTTCTTCCAATAAAAATACAGTAAGCCACGTTTTGAAAGCAATAGGCCTTGATAAAAAGACGGCAGAGGGTGTTATCCGTATCAGCTTTTCACCGGCAAATACAAAAGAAGAGGTATTTGAATTTATAGCTATACTTAAGGATGTGGTTGAGGATCTTACTTTTTGATCTGTCGGTAATTAACCTACTGCCTGTAATATGCTGCTTTCCTTTACAGAGTTGTTGTCTGTTAATGTAGGGAAGTCTACGGTTTTTGTTTCGTTTATATCGTATAATTCAATTGAATAGTACATAGAAACTATTTTGTCCGATACGTTCAAAAAAGAAGAACACTCTATTTTTATGATATCTCCGTTACTTTCAAATATTGAAAAGGTAAATGAGTTGACAGAAACGCTTTGTAATGCGCTCAATGGCTTCTCTAAATCGAAGAATACATATTTTTGAGATAACAATGATATATAGTTTTTTACAGCATTAAGTTGATCTGAATCCGAAAGAATCAGGTCAATTTTTTTACATTCTACATATTCGTTGTTGATGGCTATACTTTCATTATTTGAACTGTTTATTTTGACAGAAGACAACTCTTCAGGAAATGTTACAGTTTGAAAAACGCCGTTATTTTTATATGTGTCAAATGAATATATATCGTCTTTAATAATGTACTTATTGATAAACGTTGGGGCGTAATAATACGTAGTGTTTTTATCATTATATGATTCGATAACGTAGGGAAATGCGTTTATACTGTAAGCATCCTTTGATGCGTGCTTTTCGTTAAGTAAATCCAGATATCCGTTACTTGTTATGCTCATGCTCTTTAAGGATGTATCATCGGATGCTTGGGCTACCTGCTCGGAAATGGACAAAACAGCATTTATATTGTATGAAAAAGACGTATATTCCTCGATTTTACGGTATTTATCCGTGTTGAAATTGTTATAGGAAATATACCATACGCAAAATATCAAGGCAAGAATTATAATTATATAGACAATATGAAAAATGTAGTTGAGCTTTGGTTTTTGGGGCTTAATAACATTTATGATTTCCATTTAATGCACCTCCATTTTTTACCGATTATATAATATTATTCCTTTTTTTTCAATAATTAATCACAGGTGGTATTTTTTATGCGGTTTTTTCAAAAAAACGGCATAAAATCACAAATTTATCGTTCGATAGATATTGATTAAAAATCTAACTTTTGTTATAATATATAAAAATGTTGTTTTTTGATGCTTTATGTCTGCATGAAGGAGTATAAATATGGGAAACGAAATTAAAAGTAATATAAAATTAGCGGCAATTAATTTGTTTGTTAACAACGGATATGATGCTACAAGTATAAGAGATCTTGCTAAAGCTGCAAATTGTTCTCTTCCGATGCTGTATTATTACTATGAATCAAAAAGCAATCTTCTTTTTGAAATTATTTCCGAATGCTTTACTCCTTTTATGAATGAGGTGTATTCATCGGCCACTGTTTACGGAAATGCACTTGAAACTGTTTTGAATATTTTCGATAGAATTGATAAGCTTGACGGCTTGGAAAGGGCTTACACGGTATTGGCGCTTAAGGTGTTACTCGGTGAAGTCAGGGGAGAGGATGAACTGAGAAAAAAGCTTATTGCAGATAAGAATTCCCGAGAGTTTGTCTTGAAAAAGATATTATTCAAGCAATGGGCAGACGATAAGAATATCGAAGTAAAAACAAGAGTTTTATTTAAGATAATGGATCAGACAATAAACGATATTCTTTTAATGTCTAAAAAATACAATAAAAATGTTGTTTCTGCCGAATTGAAATTATTGTTTTGAGATTAATTCAAAGTCCCTGCTTGCAGGGGCTTTGTTTGTTTTAGAGTAAAGAGCCTTTGGGATTATTATGGGTGATAGTATATTAGAAATTAAAAGGGTATATATATTATCGCATTGTACGAATGAAAGTAAAAGCGATGAGCAATACATGTTTAATGCAATACATAAAGCAAATACAGCTATAAAAATTATATAAATCATTTCAAGGCTGTATTTTATGGCGGACGGCATTAAAAGCAGGAGAGAAAAAAGTATTATTCTTGTACCGATTGCCAGTAAAAAGCGGGTACGGTTTTTATCGTTAAGAATTACGTCGCATATATGCGCAATGGCTATTTTATTGAGGAATGGTGTATAAAATGTTATACACCTTATATTCCTCCTAAAATAGCCA
>SVGI01000042.1 GCA_015056385.1 Clostridiales bacterium | reverse complement strand
ACCATTCACTATTTTAATTACATTAGACCTGTTCGAAAACTAAAAAAAAAGCCGCCAGTTCAATTCAGGTTTGATCTGACAGCTTAATTTTGTTCTTTTTTGTGTCTACTAACTATTGACTATTTCACAAAGCACCCTGTTTTTTTATTCAATTTCTATAACAATGTCACAGCGTTTTTTTACGCCTGTTTCTTCAAAATAAGCCCTTTCCATAGGTATCCATTCATTAAAAAAACGCTCTGCAAGCCTCGGCGTATTCCTCACAAGTATTCTTTCCCTTTGCGTTTTTTCGGAAACATCAAGAAAAACAGACAAGCTATAATATCCGTACAGCAGAGGATGTGTTGAATAGGCACCCTCTATTACAGTAAGCCCTGTGGGTAAAATACGTTGAGGCGCCTCTATCTGCATAGTACTGCAATTAAATTTTCTGTACAAAACGGCTTCACCGCTTTTAAGAGGCTTTAGTACCTCGAGCAAAAAACGCTCCCTGTCCACGTTTCCGCCGACCTCGTTTAAGCGTTCAGGAGTCCTCTGATGCGGTTGAAGAAAAAAATCGTCCATATGAAACACCGTACAGCCGTATATTTCTTCAAGCATTTTACTTAAGGTGGTTTTACCGCTTGCGCTTCCACCCTCTATTGCAAGTATGGCTCTTCCTTGTGAAATTCTCTTATCCAGCTCGGTAAAAAGCGGTAAAAAAACGACGTATTTATTGGATATTACCCGATATGAGGGGTTATATTCCTCTCTGAATTTCTCTGAATGATGTACTGCACAGTATCCGCTTTCCCCCCATTCAAAAGCCTCTTTTTCAAATTCATCTATTGAAAACGGTGTTAGGCCGTCCCTCACCAACTCTTTTACAACGTCAAGCCGCCTTAAAAGCCCGTCTATCCCCTCTGCCTTTTCCATTGCCGAGTTATAAAAAAGTACGGAAAGCGTTTTGGGACTTAAGCCGTTGGATAAGCTTGAAAGGGGGATGCGGGAATATTCTCCGTCCAGCGCCTCAACAGTATCCGTACGGGTATGGGATAACTCCCTGTATTCCCTTAAGATATAATCCTCAACACCTTCCGCTGAGGCTACAAGATGCTCACATCCAAAGGCGCTATGATAAATAAATTTGAAAATATCTCTTATTTTTAATTTCGGATATTTTCTTATATGCCCTAACATCAACTCGCGTGTTTTTTCGTTTTTATCCATAATACCGCCTTAATCCTCAAGCCTTAATATTTTTGTATTATCAAGAAACATAACTATAATGGGGACTATCACAAGCTGAATAATAATGCCCGGAACAGCATTTGTAACCGCACCTGCAAGGAATGCACTAAATGTAAACGCACCTCCATTTATACCCAAACAAACAAACATAGCAGCGCCCCACACCAGCCTGCCTAAAACCATGGCTATCAAAAGAGAGCAATATATATATGGCTTTTTACGCGGAAGAATTCTGTGCATAAGGCCTGCAACGGCGCCATACACTGCAAGCTCAAAGGCCATACATACAGCTGTAGGAAACATAGGGGGAAAGCCGCCTGTAATAAACGAGCGCATAATAGGGGCAATAAAGCCCACCGCAAGACCCCAGGGCCATCCGCATATAAAGCCGCAAAGCAATACGGGTATATGCATTGGGCAAAGCATAGAGCCAACCTCAGGAATTTGCCCCGTTAAAAACGGCATAACGTATGCCAACGCCAAAAAAAGGGCGGAAAGTATCATTTTCAGTAATTTGTTGTTTCTTTTCATAGCCTATATTCCCTCAAAAATACAAAAAAGCGCCATCCTTCTCTTCTGAGAAAAATGACACCTTCATAGTATCGCTGATTATATTTTATTTTGACGTTAAAAACTTCTGTTTTTGAGCTATTCTTCTGAATCGCACCAAAAGTTTACCACAAAGCCCTTCAAAAATCAAGCATTACAGCCCTCAATAACCGTACGTAATTTCAGTATTGCATCTGCAACAAGGGCCGACACGTTAAGACCGGATACCCCTGCTATAAGATTGTCGCATCTGTTTACGGGTATAAGTATGCGTACGGCATCTGCCCTTGATATTGCCAGAGCCATTTTTTCCGTTACCTCCCCCAGAAGAGAATCTGCAATAACAATTCCCACAGGTCCGATAATAACGTCTGCATTACGGCAGGCAACAACAACGGGATTTTCACCCGTAGCCGCCTTTTTCACCCCTGCCTTAAGCATAGATGCTGTTGCAACAGCGTTTGTACCGATTGCTGTTAAATCAACACCGGGAAAGCCTGAAGAAATCTCCTTAACAAGCTGCGCCCCAAGCTGACCGCCCTGACCGTCTATTACCACAACCTTCATTTTCTACCTCTTTATATTCCTGTGCCGTATACGGATTATACCATTTCCTCGGGGTGAAAAACCTCGTCAAACCTCTCTGCCGTAAGGAAGCCAAGCTCTACGCAGGCTTCTTTAAGAGAAATATTATCCTTAAATGCCTTCTTTGCTGTTTTAGCCGCATTTTCATAGCCTATATAAGGATTGAGGGCAGTAACAAGCATAAGAGAATTGTGGAGGTTGTGATGCATTTTTTCCCTGTTTGCAACAATACCTACTGCACAGTTCTTATTAAATGAACGGATAGCCTCAGCCATAAGCCTTGCAGACTGAAGGAAGTTGTAAGCGCATACGGGCATAAATACGTTAAGCTCGAAATTACCCTGTGATGCAGCCATACCAACAGCAACATCATTACCCATTACCTGAACTGCAACCATTGTAACGGCCTCGCACTGCGTGGGGTTAACCTTGCCGGGCATAATAGACGAGCCGGGCTCGTTTTCGGGAATAAATATTTCACCCAAGCCATCTCTGGGGCCAGATGCAAGCCACCTTACGTCGTTTGCTATCTTCATCATATCTGCTGCAAGAGCCTTGATAGCGCCGTGAGCAAATACTATTTCATCCTTTGACGTAAGAGCATGGAATTTGTTGCCTGCCGTACGGAAGGGTTTGCCTGTTATTGAAGCAACCTGTGCCGCAACGTCCTCTGAAAAGCCCTTGGGAGCATTAAGGCCTGTACCAACCGCCGTACCGCCCAATGCCAATTCGTACAAGGGAGAAAGTGAAAGCTTAATAAGCTCAACATCCCTTTCAAGGCTTGTTCTCCAGCCGCTGATTTCCTGGCTGAACTTAATGGGGGTTGCATCCTGAAGATGTGTGCGGCCACTCTTTACAATACCCTCGTTTTCCTCCTCAAGACGCTTGAACGTAGCAATAAGCTCCTCAACTGCGGGAATAAGCTTTTCCTCCAATGCCAAAACCGCGGCAATATGCATTGCCGTAGGGAAGGTATCGTTTGAGGACTGGCTCATATTAACGTCGTCGTTAGGGTGAAGAAGCTTCCTGCCAAGAATCATATTTCCTCTGTTTGCAATAACCTCGTTTGCATTCATGTTGGACTGTGTGCCGGAGCCCGTCTGCCATACAACGAGAGGAAAATTATCGTTGAGCTTTCCGCTTATAACCTCATCACATGCCTCGATGAGAACGGCAAGCTTTTCATTTGTCATCTTTTCGGGACGGAGCTTATTGTTAGTAAGCGCCGCGGCTTTTTTCAGAATACCAAATGCATGTACAATTTCAGCCGGCATTGTTTCGATGCCTACGCCAATTTCAAAATTTTCGTGACTTCTCTGTGTCTGAGCCGCCCACAAAACGTTTGCGGGAACCTTTACCTCTCCCATAGAATCATGCTCTATACGATATTCCATATTGTCCACCACCATATCCGTTAAATTTCAACGCTTCTGATAACTTCCTTAAGCTTTTCTGCGCTTTTGTGAAGCTTCGCGATTTCTTCATCTGTAAGAGGGAGCATAACCTTTTCGATAACTCCGTGTTTATTTATAAGGTTGAGCAAACTAAGACATACGTCGTCTACCCCGTATTCACCGTGCAGCATTGTAGAAACCGTAACAGCAGAATCCATACCGCCCAGAATACACTTGCACAAATGAACAACAGCAGCTGAAACAGCGTAATAGGTTGCGCCCTTCTGGCTAATTATTATTGCGCCTGACTTGCGCACGTATTCCTCTACATCCTCCTTGCTGAAGGGCATAAGGTCCTTTGACGTTCTTCTGTAATCCTCTACGGGTATATTTGATATGTTTGCGGTAGACCACGGAACGAATGCAGTATCACCGTGCTCACCTAAAACGTATGCGTGAACTCCCTTTGGATTTACGGAATAAAACTCCGCTATTCTGGACCTTAAGCGCGACGTATCGAGAAGTGTACCTGAACCGATAACCTTGCTTTCGGGAAGACCTGTGTACTTGCAGAAAACGTACGTTAAAACGTCAACAGGATTACTTACGATAATGTAGATAGCATTCGGCGCATATTCTACAATATTGTCGGCAACGTTTTTGATTATATCAACGTTTACCTGAGCAAGCTCAAGCCTGGACTGACCCGGCTTTCTTGCCACACCTGACGTGATGATAACGATATTTGAATCCCTTGCGTCCTCATACGTGCCCGCATAAATGTTTGTAGGATAACCAAAGGGTACACCCTGCTTTATATCAAGGGCCTCACCTAGGGTTTTTTCGTAGTTGATGTCTATAAGCACTATCTCTGCCGCTACACCCATTGAAGAAAGTGTATATGCAATGGTAGAGCCTACACAGCCTACACCTATAATTGTTATTTTATTCATGGACAACTCCTCTGTTTTTTACGATAAATAGTGATGGTATATTATAAACTGTAATAGGCTCCAAGTCAACAACAAAAATCGAAGATTTCACAGTATTTTTATTATTTTGTCCTCGAAGCCCGGTTATTACGTACAATATATATATAATGCGCATTAATTGGGAAATATCACATAGGCATACGGAGTGAAAAAAGCAGTATTTGCCTGCGTTTAATTCAGCGCCGTATAATTAACGGAATTCTATAAAAAACACCCGTAACCAAAGGCTTTTCAGCTTGAAAACCGGGGTATTCAATTAAAAAACTTATCAAAATGAAGACTCTTCTAAATACGTTAAATTGAACCCAATGGCTTTTATGTATGCCGATTTTTTGACAACGCAGTATACTTGAAAAAGCCTCGGCAGGAGCTTTTCCTGCCGAGGCTAAAGCTGCTTCATAGTATTCCCACATTCAAAAAACATTGGTATATGCTTAACTGCCCAAGTCAACTTAACTAAGAATAAACATAAAAAAATCGAGCACCCATAACTTGAATCCGTTATGAACACTCGATATGTCCATGGGCTATAAAAAAGATAGTTTTGTCGTTTTTGCGTATGAATTCGAACTCTAACAGTTCATTAGTTAGAATTTTTGCTATTGTTAATATAGTTTCCATTTTCATCCCTATTTATAGGAACAGCGGTAAGACAAAATCGCAAACAATGGCACGGACAAGGAATTTCTATTTTAAATTTATCTTTTGCACCTCTGTATGTGAAATCTCCGCCGCAACGAATTACTTCACACCAAGTAAAGATTTCCGTCATAGCACGAGGACAAAAACCTTGAGGTGTTTCGTATTCAAAATGAAAAATATCTCCCTTTTCTAATCCAAGTCTGCAATTCTTCGCTTCCCCTTCAATTACTTCTACATCAAAGGCCCAATCTTCAAAAATCCATTTTTTCATTTCTTGCTCTCCTTTGCGGTATTGAGCGAAGCGATTAACATTCTTTTAATTTCTTCTGCCAAAGAAAGAAGATTATCAAAATCATATTCAATTAAGTTTGTTTTTTTGAGCAAGGAGAGCCAATAAATGCTCTCGCCGGTTTCTTTCAGTGAAATATGAAGTTTTGATATAAAACCAGCTTTGCTACTTCCATAAATCGCTTCATTTATATTAGCGCCAACACTAGTAGCGGAACGAAGTAACTGCTTTACGATAGTGGTATCTTTTTTCGCTTTGGAAAACTCTTCATAAAACAATACGATTTGAGTTGCAAAATCAAGAGATTTATCGAGCAATGGACTGTTCATTTGTTATCACCCCTGTTTGTATTATACAGTATTTTATAGTTAAATTCAATGTTTTGCGAAGCAAAACTACCTTTTCTTTTCTCTTTTCTATCTTATCTTTTATCTGGAAAAGTCGCATAAGGTATTTAGAGAAAACAGAACAGAGAAAAAAGAAAAGTGAAGAGTACAAAAAGAAAAATCGCCCACTTTCGTGTGCGACTTTTCTTTTTGGTCGGGGTGACATGATTTGAACATGCGACCTCTTCGTCCCGAACGAAGCGCGCTACCAAGCTGCGCTACACCCCGATATGTGGAGCCAATAATGGGACTCGGACCCATGACCTGCAGTTTACGAAACTGCTGCTCTACCGACTGAGCTATATTGGCATACGTACCACAGTTAAACCGTAGGGTATTATATCATAAACATAAAATTTGTGCAATATTTTTTTATTGCGCCGTATTGTGCTCTCTTCGGAAAATATGATATAATTTCCACAATAGGTTTTAACTTGTTTTTAGGTTCATTCATTATAATAGTCAGTAGATTGCCATAGTATAGGCATACACCATCCTTACGAAAGGACACTATTATGCGTTTATTACTTGCAGAAGACGAACGTGAGCTTGCCAACGCATTGGAAGCAATATTAAAGCATCACGGCTATTCCGTGGACGTAGTATATAACGGTGCCGATGCAATAGATTACCTCGCATCGGAAAATTATGACGGCGCCGTGCTTGATATAATGATGCCCAAGGCAGACGGGCTTACCGTGCTTAAAACAGTACGTGATGGGGAAAACAACATTCCCATACTGCTTTTGACAGCCCTTTCCGAAATAGACGACAGGGTGAAGGGCCTTGACCTGGGTGCAGACGATTACTTAACAAAGCCTTTTTCCATGAAGGAGCTTTTAGCACGTATCCGCGCCATGACAAGAAGGCAGTCCGTGGTTACAAGCAACATACTTACCTTTGGAAATATATCCTTAAACCGCACTACTTATGAGCTTTCCTCCCCCAGCGGCGTATTGAGGCTTGCAAACAAGGAATTCCAGATGATGGAAATGCTTATGACACACCCGGACCAATACATTTCCACAGAGCTTTTTATGCAAAGGATATGGGGCTACGACTCCGAATCCGAAATAAACGTTGTATGGGTATACATATCCTACTTAAGAAAAAAGCTTTCATCACTTAACGCGGAGCTTACAATAAAGGCAACCAGAAATATGGGGTATACCCTTTCATTAGGCAAATAATTTTTTACGGTAACAAAAATGGTAAATAAGCTTAAACGAAAATTCGTATTTACAGCCACTGTATCTGTGGCTATTGCCCTTATTACCATTTTTTCCGTTATGCTTACTGTAAACTTTATAAAAATCAACAACGACGCAAACAAGCTTATTGACGTTATAACAGATAACGGCGGTACTCTTCCCATTTTTAATCCCAATCAATATAAGCCAAACAGCTTTATTTCTCCCGAAACAGCGTTTACAACAAGGTATTTTTCCGTTGTACTAAACAAAAACCACGAGCCTATTGCCGTAAATACCAAAAACATATCTGCTATCACCCCAAAAATCGCCCAGGAATATGCTCAGCGGGTATTTCACAGCCACAAAAGCCGCGGATTTATAGGGGATTATAAATTTTCATCCGTAAGCCTCCAGGGCTCTGCTACACTTATAGTTTTTCTGGATTGCTCCGTAACTCTTTATACGTGGCGAAGCTTCCTTTTGGTTGGCGTATGCATAGTTCTTTCGGGAATTTTAATGGTTTTCGTTATTGCCTCCCTTTTTGCGCAAAGGGTTATGCAGCCTATGATATCAAGCTATGAAAAGCAGAAGCGGTTTATAACAGATGCAGGCCACGAAATAAAAACGCCCCTTACAATTATCGATGCCTCCACAGACGTTATTGAAATGGAGAGCGGCAAAAGCCAATGGACTCAAACCATCCACAACCAAATAAACAGGCTTACCTATATGACAAACAACCTTATCACCCTTTCACGTATGGATGAAAAGGCAGATTCGTTGGTAATAACTCAATTTTCTCTTTCAGAGCTTATTCTGGAGGGTGTACGCCAGTTTGAAGCCCCGATTTATGCAGGCAACAAAACCCTGAACGTCAATATCGAGGAGGGTGTAGAATTTTCAGGTGATAAAAAGGCTATACAGCAGCTTATATCCGTATTGCTTGATAACGCGCTTAAATATTCAAATAAATGCGGACATATCGACGTTTCTCTTTCCACACGCGGTAAAGCAAAAAAAATAGAAATCACCAATACTGTGGACTTTATTGAAAAGGGGGCCCACAACCGCCTGTTCGACAGATTTTACCGCTCCGACGCCTCCAGAAATTCAAGCACGGGAGGCACGGGCATAGGTCTTTCCATTGCAAAGGCTGTTGCAACTGCACACAACGGGAAAATAACAGCATCAAGCAGTGATTCCAAATCATTTACGGTAACCGTTATATTTTAATACCAAATCCTCAAACATAGCAAAAATGTGGTATAATAGAAAGAAAATACTGGATACAACACATTATGCCTCATAATCACCCCCATATAGAAATACTTGCCCCTGTGGGAGGGAGCGAGCATCTTATAGCCGCCGTACGCTCGGGGGCAGATGCCGTATATCTTGGTACACAGAGCTTCAATGCAAGGCGTAACGCACACAATTTTACAGATGACGAGCTTAAGGATGCTGTAAAATACTGCCACGTAAGGGGTGTGCGCCTTTATCTCACACTTAATACCCTTATATTTAATAACGAGCTTGATGCTGTAAAAAAGGCTGTTATCAATGCCGCCAAAAGCGGGGTGGATGCTCTTATCACCCAGGATCTTGCGGTATATTCCATTGCGAAAAATCTTTTCCCTGATCTCCCCCTTCACGCATCTACACAGATGACCGTACACAACAGAGAGGGAGCTATTGCCGTACGGGATATGGGCTTTAAGAGGGTAGTGCTTGCCCGAGAGCTTAGTGAGAGGGAAATTTCATACATAAACAGTAATTTAGGTATTGAAACCGAAATATTTATTCACGGCGCTCACTGTATGAGCATAAGCGGCGCATGCTACCTTTCACAGACGTTAGGTGAAAGAAGCGCAAACAGGGGCTTATGCGCACAGCCCTGCCGCCTTGATTTCAAAAATAAGGATACGGACTACTGCCTTTCATTAAAGGATATGTCCCTTATACCCATTCTTGACAGAGTTATAAAAACAGGGGTTACATCCCTTAAAATCGAAGGACGTATGAAGCGCCCGGAATACGTTGCCGCCGCAGTTTCACAGGCTGTAAACGCATTGAATTGTGTGCCTGCCGATATGGATACACTTGAAAGCGTTTTTTCAAGAAACGGCTTTACAAACGGATATTTTGTTGGCAATATAGGTGCCGGAATGTTTGGAATAAGGCGCCGCGAGGATGCAGAAGTCTCAAAAAACGTTCTTTCCGATATTGCACAGAATTACAGAATCGAAAAAGGAAGAGTGGAGGTTTCCGTCAATTTTTACGCTAAAAAGGGCGAGAATATATTCATAAGCGTAACAGACGGTGTAAACACCTGTTCATTTTCCTCTGCACCACCCGATTCAGCCCTTAAGCGCCCCACACAGGAGGAGGACGTAAGGGAAAAGCTTATTATGACAGGCAACACACCCTATAACGTTACCAAATGCAGTATAGAAATGGATGACGGCCTTTTCATACCTGCATCAAAAATAGGTGAAATGAGAAGGTGTGTATTTGACAGCCTGACAGCGGAAAGATGTAAGCACAAACAATACGTACAGCATACATACGATGAATGCGTTACTCTTGAAAAAAGCCCTATACACACCTCACAGGGTATTGTAATAAGGGCGGAAAGCATATATCAGCTTAAGCACATAAGCTCCTGTATGGAAATAATATTACCTGCAGAGCACATTTTGAAAAACAGCAGCGAATGCATCTCAAGGGCAAAGCAAATGGGGGCAGAGCTTATAGCAGAGGCTCCTGAAATAATGTTCCCCGGGGATGAGGAGAAATATCCCGTAATGCTTAAAACCCTTTGGGATATTGGTATAAAAGCAGTATCAGTAAGCAACATCTCACATATTGCCCCTACCAAAAGGCTTGGAATGAAAATCAAGGGAAGCTACGGGCTCAACATTACAAACGATATTGCCTTAAAGGAATACGCAGCGTTAGGCGTCAGTGATGCTGTGCTTTCCTTTGAGCTTTCATCATCTGCCATAGCATCCGTACGCTCCGATATGGGAAGGGGAATTATAGCATACGGAAGATTACCCGTTATGAAAACCCGTGCATGCCCCGTAATGGGAAAGGGAGGCTGTAAGAGCTGTACTCAAAAGAGCATATCAGACAGAATGTCCAAAAGGCTTCCCATACTTTGCAGAGAGCATAAATATTCCGTAATACTCTCCCCTGTTCCCGTATGGCTCTTCGACAAGGAAATAAAAAATACCGATTATTCCGTTATATATTTTACAACAGAATCTCCCGAGGAGGCCGCACACGTGTTTGAGCTTGCACGTAAAAGGGCAAGTGCTGATTTTGAATTTACAAGAGGTTCCTTCGGCAGAAGCGTTTTATGAATACAGCCGATTATATTCGGTTCTCTCGGCACTATTGACATCAATATAATTTAAGTTTATAATAAACTGATATTACTTTCAGGAGTTTTGGTATGGCAAAGGGTGAATTTAAAAAGGTTATTTCAGGATATGACCCTCGTGAGGTAGATGCCTATCTTGCAGAGCTTGCCGAGCGTGAAAAGCGTCTTACTATGGAATCCGATATCAAGATAAAGCAGGCTCAGGCCATAGCCGCATCAAGGGATTCCCAGATAGAGGACCTAAAAAAAGACCTTGAGCTTATGGGCAACAGAATAGAGGCCTTTTCCCAGGTGCTGTTTCAAAAGGAGCAGACCCTTTCTCAGCTTAAAGAGCAGAACAGCGAGATAAAGCTCACCTACGCATCTGAGCTGGAGGCTATTGAATCACAGATAAACCAGCTTAAGCAGGCCCTTACAGAAAGGGAATCAAGCCTTGCCGCACGTGAGCAGGCGCTTTCTATGCTTATGGAAAGCTTTGGAGATTCTCACACCATAATTGCAGACTCTATACTTGCCGCAGCAGACATACTGCTCCGGGCAAAAAACGGAGCATCCTCTGCCCAGGCACAGAGGCAAAAGGAAAGTGAGGAGGCGCTTATAAAGGCCTCGTCAATATCAAACGCCCTGGATGAAATGTTTACCGCATTTCACGGCTTTAAGGCAAAGATGGAATCTGTTTTGAACGACAACAAGCAGGAAACCGTATATTACGACAACGTTGACGTAGAGGGCTGATATAAGGCAAAAATACGGGCTGTACATCCCTTACGCCGCATACACATAATATGAAGCTTACAATAAAAAGAGCATCCGCGGAGGATGCACACATAATAGGCTATATTCACTCAAGAACGTGGATAGACCAATACAAGGAAATTGCCGATGCGAAAATAATCTCTCAGATGACCCCTGAGCGCAGAGCCGCACGTATAGCTCAAAACATTTCAGCAAATCTCTGGGAATATTATCTTATCAAGCTTAACGGCGCGCCCATAGGCTTTCTGGTGCTTGGTGCAAGCAAGGAGGATGACGCAGCCTCCGACACAGGTGAGGTAGCTGCCCTGTGCCTTGCAGCAGAGCATCAAAATCGCGGGTACGAGGCAAGAACCCTGGATTTTGCAGTAGATAAGCTGCTGTCATACGGATTTCAAACAATATATTTTTGGACCGACGAGGGTGATATAAGCATGCACACGCTTCTGAGTGCAAGGGATTTCAGCTTTAAGGGTTACACACGGTCCAAATTTATAGGCACGCATATAGTCCATTACAGGTATGAAAGAGGGCCTGATAGGGCAGCAATAAACGACGAGGACTTTTAATTATCATTGTAAAGGAAAAATAAAATGGTACAGAACATAGACGTAATAAGAAGGGTATGTAAGAAATTCGGCAGAACCGGAGAAATTATCGACGTTCAGGAGATAAAGATAGGCAATATAAACAAAACCTATCTTGTAATTTTCAGTGATACGGAAAAATATATTCTTCAGCAGGTAAATACATACGTATTCAAGCACCCTGATGAAATAATGGCAAACATTTCAGCCGTTACAGCACACCTCAAGAATAAATATGCCGTAGCAGGTAAAAGCCATTACCGCAGGGTTATGGATTTTATAACGACAGACAAGGGTGAATACGGAATACAGCTTGAGGATTCCTCCTTCTGGAGGCTGTGTATTTACGTAGACCGTTCCGTATCATACAACACCGTATCAGACCTTTCACTTCTCAGAAAATCAGGGGCCGCCTTTGGCGAATTCGAGGCCCTGCTTGCAGATTTCGACGCTGATTCTCTTTACGAAACCATACCCGGCTTCCACAACACGGCAAAGAGGTACGAAAACTTCCTTAAGTCTGTTGAAAACGATGCCGCATGGCGCAGAGCATCCGTTCAGGAGGAAATTGATTTCGTTATAGAAAGAGCAGAGCTTGCAAAGAAGCTTACAACTCTTCACGAGGAGGGTGTGCTTCCAAACAGAGTTACACATAACGATACAAAATACAACAACATCCTCATAGATATCGATACAAACGAGCCCCTTTGCGTTGTTGACCTCGATACAGTAATGCCCGGCCTTGTTGCATACGATTTCGGTGATGCAATAAGATTTGCCGCAAACACAACTATTGAGGACGACCCCGATACATCCAAGGTTTCTCTTGACCTTGCATGCTTTGAGGCATTTGCAGACGGATATCTTTCACGCCTTAAGGGCTTCCTTACAAACGATGAAATTATCCATATGACAACAGGCGCCCTTACCATGACCTACGAGCTTGTAATCAGATTCCTTACAGACTACCTTGACGGGGACAAGTATTTCAAGATTAAATCACCTACCCACAATCTTGAAAGAACACGTAACCAGATAGCCCTTTTGAAGGATATGGAGCGCAAGGAAGCACAGATGATTGCTATAACGGAAAGATACCTTTCAAAGTAATCGGTTTAACAAATCAAGCATACAATTAAAGCAAGTGCCGATATATCCTGCACTTGCTTTTTGTATGGAAACAAAGGAGAAAAAATGAGTTTTACAGAGCTTTTGCTAATAGCCGTCGGCCTTTCAATGGATGCCTTTGCAGTGGCGCTTTGCAGAGGGCTTAATATGATAAAAATCAATTACAGGCACGCCTTGGTTATTGCCCTGTTTTTTGGTGGTTTTCAGGCGTTGATGCCTCTTGCGGGATGGCTTATAGGCTCCCAATTCAGCAAATATATAACCTCCTTCGACCATTGGGTTGCTTTTGTGCTTTTGGCTTTCATAGGCGCAAAAATGATATATGAGGCATTCAATGAAAAGCACGATGATGTTAGCTGTGAAGGAGGTCTTAATCTAAAGGAGCTGTTCATAATGGCAGTTGCTACAAGCATAGATGCTCTTGCAGTGGGAATTACGTTTGCTATGATTCCCGATACTAACATTTTTGTTTCCATAGGCGTTATCGGCTCTATCACCTTTGCTCTCTCCTTAATAGGAGTTATTATCGGCAATAAATTTGGAAGCAAATATGAAAAAAAAGCCCAGATAGCAGGAGGTATTATCCTCATTTTAATAGGCCTTAAAATACTTTTGGAGCATCTTGGAATTATATCATTCTGATAAAAAAGAAGCGCCCCGCACTAC
>SVGI01000041.1 GCA_015056385.1 Clostridiales bacterium | reverse complement strand
GGGAAGTTCAAATCCCGTAAGTGTTCAATATCTTTTTCTCGTGACTATGCGAGAAAAGGGAAGGAAAACAAAAAAGCCTTGAAAAATCAAGGCTTTTCGCGGCTATATCTTTTTTATAGCCCTTGTTTGGCTGCGGAACTAGGATTTGAACCCAGACAAAATGAGTCAGAGTCATTCGTGCTGCCATTACACAATTCCGCATCAACACGGGGTATTATATCACAGCTTGGTATGCTTGTCAACAACTTTTTTTAGAAAAATGAAAAATTTTATTGCGCGCATTATATTTTGTGTGGTATACTTGAAACACAAAAGGAGCTTATTATGGTATTTTTTGAAAAGGATCTAAACGTATATTACAATTCTCCTGAAAAGCAAAACGTTACCCCAAGGTTAAGGGGATACGTTCATAATGATAATACGTTGCACGAGGCAATGCTTGTGCTCCCCGGCGGTGCATACGCCTTTACGTCTCCCAGGGAGGCGGAGCCTGTTGCAATGGAGTATTTTAACAGCGGGTATAATGCGTTTGTTCTGGATTATTCCGTTGCCCCGGATAAATACCCTCTTGCTCTTTTACAGGCTGCCGCTTGTGTGGCTCTTATCCGCAGAGATAAGGATTGTCTTTGTAACGGCAAGGTATATGCCATAGGCTTTTCAGCAGGCGGCCATTTGTGCGGATGCCTTGGTATACTGTGGAATGAAAAAGTAATAAGTGAAGCCCTTGGTGTGGATAATATAACCGTAAGGCCGGACGGTATTATTATGAGCTATCCCGTAGTTACCTCAGGTGAATATGCTCACAGAGATAGCTTTGTAAATCTGTGCGGAGATAATGAGGAGCTTATTCAATACTTAAGCCTTGCGGATAGGGTGAATGAAAACAGCGCTCCTGCGTTTATATGGCATACCGCCGAGGATGGCGCAGTGCCTGTGGAAAATTCCCTTATGCTTGCGCAGGCGTACAGAAGGGCGGGAGTACCCTTTGAGCTTCATATATTCCCTAAGGGCTGGCACGGGCTTTCTCTCTGTAATGACAGCACCTCTGAATTACCGCAGGATATTGCAATGTGCAAGCACGTAAGCCAATGGATAGAATTGTCAAAGAATTGGCTTAAAAACCTTAAAAGCTACTTATAATCAGTAAAAAATAAAAGCGGTATGTTTTTGCATACCGCTTTTTTACTGTATCAAATATTATAATTCGTTATCGTTTTCATCATCATTATCACTGCCGTCATCGTCGTTGTCGTCAGAGGATATATTGGCGTGCCCCTTTAGGTTAATGGTACGTATTCTCATTTCCTCTTTGATTACCATTTGCTTTATCTGGGAATAGGAATAGTTACAATGCTCTCTTTTTCCCTGGGCAACCTCCTCCTTAAGCTTTGCTTTATACATTGATACGTGGCGCAGCCTCATAATATTATCAACAACGCCCAATATTAAAACAGCCATTGCGGAAACAAAGGATGCTGCAACAAGTATCAGTATAACAACAGGGTAGGGTATTTTGAACTTTCTGCCGAAATAGTACATCGTTGAAAGCCCCTGAATATACATTATAAAGAAGTAGATAGCTATAAGAAGTATATAAATGCTTTCAACAGCCTCTACACCAAGCCACAGAAGCAGCATCAAAGCTGCAAATGCAACAAAAAGGAAGCAGCCCATAGAGCTTGAAATCGTAAGCACAGAAAAGGGAATATAGCTTACCTTTTTTTCGGATGTTTTATTTATAATGAAGGATGAAGCGCCTACGCTTACAGCAGAAAGCACTGCGCAAAGAATAAATAACAGGGTGGGTATAAAAAGACGTACGCTGTCCGTTATCAAAGGTACAAGGGTGTTTATGCTTATTTCACTGCCCAATACCTCGCTTACACTCTTGAGAAGAGGCTCGAATATATCGGGGTTAGACGTGATAAAGGCCTCTATTGCGGCATCCATGCTTTCAAGCAGAGATATGCTCATTCTTGAATTCAATATAAAATAAACTGCAATTAATTCAACGATATACGCAAATATACCTATAAGTATTGTACGAAGATAGCCCATATCGTTCTGCATACAGTACACAGAAAGAAATACTATGGGTACAAGTGCAACAATTACGTATATTGCGTTAAAAATATCCTTCGTAAAAAGGGTTAAGGAGCATAAGAATAATACTATACATCCGCCCCATACATACCCCTTTTTGTGGGTAACGGCAATAATTACTGCCGGTATAAGCGCGGCTATTACCAATGCAATGAAGATACCCAGTATTCCGGATGATAAAATTAAATTGGATAATATAAGTTCCATTTTTTCTTCCTTTTAGATTTTTGTGTAATTAAGCTCGGATAATACTCTTAAAGCATTCCCTGAAAAAATCATATCCTTTTTTTCATCGGAAATACTAAGACCTTGTATTGTTTCGATTTCTTTTTTCGTATCAAGCCAGGGAGAGTCTGTTCCGAAAAGTATTCTTTCAGTGGGTATAGCGTCCAGAAGCCTGTAAAGCATAGCCTTATCCATAAGGCTTGCAGACATACTTGTATCAACGTAAACGTTTTCACATTCTGCAAGATACGTAATTGTATCCTCCCACATTTTGCATCCGCCCATGTGTGCGGCAAATATTTTAAGATCGGGGAATTTTACGGCAATATCCGCAATCATTCTGGGGGTGCAGTGTACGATGTCGGGAAATGCAATATCTACGCCGGCGTGGAACATTACACCAAGTCCTCTTTCCTGAGCCATTCGGCAAACGTCCGCTACCCTTTCATCCTCGGCGTAGTAGGAGCCGTAATCAGGGTGGAGCTTTATGCCGACAATACCGTTTTCAACAAGAAAATCCAGCTCCCCGCCAATATTTTCCGCGTATGGATGCATTGCGCCAAAGGGTATAATACAGGATGGAAGGGTAAGTATCCACCTGTTTATTTTACTTACCTGTGTTGGCTTTGTGGCAACGGGGTGTATTACAGAATAGGATATGGAGTTAGCCGCCATATCATTGGTAAGGTCGCTGGCAGTACCGCCTATGTACGCCTTCGTGTTTGCGCCTTTTTCAAGAGAGGCAATAGCCCGCTGTGCAATACCGTCATCAAAGGCGTGAGCATGAAAATTTATTATCATTCGAATTTTTCCTTATAACGGTTTACCACCTGCTCAGGTGTAGCGCTTCCCGTAACACCTATCTGCTGGATTGTAATGGAGGCAACCATATTACCTATAAGAGCGGCCTCCTCAGGTGTAGCCCCCAAGGTAAGCCCTAATACAATGCCTGACGTTGCGGAATCTCCTGCGCCGCAGATATCAATAGGAGGAGCTACCTTTATTGTCTTTACAAGAGCCTTGCCGTTTTTGGAGTATACCATAATGCCCTCGGAGCCCATGGTAACAAAAACCTCTCTGTTGTTCTTTTCATAGAGCTTTTTTGCGCATTCGTCAACGGTAGCCTCATCGGGTTCTCCCTCGTAATCGGGGATAATGCATCTTACAACCTCAAAGTTGTTGCATTTTACCATTGTGGAGGAGAAAAGATGTATGTACGCCCTTGAATCTCCGTAAATAATAAGGTCGGGATACTGCGAGGCAAGCTCTGTAACAGCCGCTCTTACGTTGGCGTTTATAACTCCGCAGTTTTCCTCAATAAACTGGTCCAGAACAATTATAGCATCTGAATTTTTTGCAGCCTCGTAAAGCGCCTCTATTACTGCTTTTTCTGTTTGGGCAGACATAGGCCTGAAGTTTTTGAAGTCAAGCCTGTTCATCTCGTCATACTTACCTTCGGCATTAAGACGCATAGGCTTTGTGTACGTGGATGTGCATCTTTGGGGGTCTCTTATCATAAAGCGTGTATCTGCACCCTCGTTGTTAAGTGCGTTTACAAGCTCCCAGCCCTCACCGTCGTTACCTATAACACCTATACACGTTACCTGTGCCTTAAGTGCGCGGAGATTTTTTGCAACGTTGCCTGCGCCGCCGGGGTAGAGGCCCTTGCCTGTTACCTGATAGGCTGTAAGCCCTGTTTCAATAGAGGGCTCGTCCAATGCAGGGTCTATATAAAGATACTTGTCAAGGCAAAAGTCGCCAATAACTGTAATACGTGATGACGCAGTTCTTGACATAAGCTCAATAATTCTTTCAGTAGTCATAAGCTGTCTCCTTAATTTAAGTACCTGCAATATCAGTCGCGGCCCATGATGAAATTCATAAGCTTGTCTGTGCGTTCAAAATCGGGGATAACGGCACATGCGTCAGCAGCGGTAAGCCTCTTGCGCTTCCATTCGTCTATACCTGTGTGCCTTTCCTCGTTTGTAGCAACGGCAACTGCAAAGCCGTCAATATTGCGAACAAGCTCAAGCTCTACATATCCGTCGCCAAAGGAGATAAGCTCTGCGGGGTCGATATTATTTTCCTTGATAATACGTCTTATAACGATTTCCTTTGTACATTCCGTAGCGTGCTCATCACGTGCACCGTATATGTTTTCCCCGAAGAAACGGTCTACACCCAAAAGATGTGCCTCCTCCTTTACCTGGGGCTCGTCTGTGCCTGATGCAAGGTAGATTGTAAAGCCCTCATCAATAAGAGCCTGAAGGAAATCCTCGCTGCCCTTAACAAGAAGCTCTGTGGGGTTTATGGTGTTGTTTGCAAGGCCGTTACGTCTGTCTGCAATACGCTCCATTAAACGGCGGAGGTATTCGTTTTTGTATACCATAGGGTCTACGTGCTCACCGCCGCGCTTTACCACCTGCTCATCAAGCTCTATGCACTGGAATATTGTCTGCTTACCTGTAAGCCTGTCTATAAATTCTCTTGCTATTGCGGAAAGCTCCTCGTAGGATTCCTCCTTACCCTTGGGCGTATTCATAAGAACCTCTGTGAAATAAGGGGTCATAATTTCCTGCCAGCCCTGCCTTATAAGGCTTAAGGTACCGTCAAAGTCGAAAAGAGCAATCTTGAATTTGTTTTTAGGTCTGCGAAGCACCTCAATACCCCACATATCCTCAAGCCTTGCCTTAAGTCCGCAGAAAACCGCATCAATATCATCACCCTCACAAAGGCTTACAACCTCAACCCCGCGGGACAGCGCATATTCAGTAATGCTGTTTATGCTGTCTGAACAGTCGGCACAGGGAAGAGTAATAAGAATGTCTCCTCTGCCTGCAAGTGTTTTGAATCTTACAGAGCACTTTGTACAGGCAGCGTTTACGGATATTGATTTAATGCCGTTTCTGCCGTGAACACCGCAATCTATAATGAATTTATCAGAAATCTGCTTTGCAGCCTTTTTTTCACCCATAACGAAAACAGTTTTATCATTTTCGTATGCGGAGGCTATAAGCGCGATTATTCTATCAACGTTGTTTTTGAACGTAATTGTTTCCTTAAGTGTAGCCATATATAATTACTCCTCTTGATGGAAATATTATTTTTTTAGGTAAGCTGTGTATATTTGCCCTGAAATCGAGCTAACGTTTATTATATCATATAGTAAATAATATTTCAATTTGCGTTTTTTAGAAAAAAGATGTATAATGACTTAATTGTTTTTATTTTAAGAAAGGAAATGTGTCATGGAAAAAAAGACATACTACGTTACTACTCCTATTTACTACCCAAGTGACAAGCTTCATATAGGTCACGCTTATACGACAGTTGCGGCTGATGCCCTCGCCCGTTTCAAGCGAATGACAGGGTATGACACAATGTTTCTTACCGGTACCGATGAGCACGGCCAGAAAATAGAAAGAAAAGCAACAGCCAAGGGCGTAACACCCAAGGAATACGTTGATGATATAGTTGCTTCAATAAAGGACCTTTGGGCTCTTTTTGATATTTCATACGATGATTTTATCCGTACCACAGATGAAAGGCACGAGAAGGTTGTTCAGAAGATATTCAAGCAGCTTTACGATCAGGGTGATATATACAAGGGTGAATATTCAGGCTGGTACTGCGCACCCTGCGAATCCTTCTGGACAGAGCGCCAGCTTGTAGACGGTAAATGTCCCGACTGTGGCAGAGAGGTAGAGATAGCAAAGGATGAAAGCTATTTTCTCCGTCTTTCAAAGTATACCGACAGGCTTATTGAATACATCGAAACACACGATGACTTTATTCAGCCTCCGTCAAGAAAAAATGAAATGCTTTCAAACTTCTTAAGGCCCGGCCTTGAGGATCTTTGCGTATCCAGAACGTCGTTTAAGTGGGGCGTTCCCGTAAGCTTTGACGATAAGCACGTTGTATACGTATGGATCGATGCCCTTTCAAACTATATTTCAGCACTTGGCTACGGCAGTGATAATACGGAGCTTTACGACAAGTTCTGGCCTGCAGACGTTCACCTTGTAGGTAAGGAAATAATCCGCTTCCATACAATAATATGGCCTATTATACTTATGGCTCTCGGTTTAGAGCTTCCCAAAAAGGTATTCGGCCACGGTTGGCTCGTTTTCGGCGGAAACAAAATGTCCAAATCTCTTGGCAACGTTGTAGACCCTGTTGTTCTTATAAACAGATACGGTGTTGACGCTATAAGGTATTATCTCTTAAGAGAGATTCCCTTCGGTTCAGACGGTAACTTTACAAACGATGTTCTTGTTACAAGAATAAATTCAGACCTTGCAAACGATTTCGGCAACCTTTTAAGCAGAACCGTTGCGATGATAGATAAGTATTTCGGCGGTATAATCCCCCAAAACAATACTCCTGACGCACTTGACGACGAGGTTCTTGCAATGGCAAGAGCATTACCCTCAAGGGTTGAAAAGTGCATGAACGAGCTTACCGTAAACGTAGCCCTGGAGGAAATCTGGGCCCTTATCTCACGTACAAATAAGTACATTGATGAAACAGCACCCTGGGTATTGGCAAGGGATGAGGCAAACAAGCCTCGCCTTGGAACAGTTCTCTACAACATCGCAGAGATTTTAAGAATCGTGGGCGTTCTCATTTCTCCCTTTATGACAAAAACACCCGAAAAGATTTTTGCACAGCTGGGCGTTACAGACGATTCCCTTAAAACATGGGAAAGCGTTCAGGAATTCGGTAAAATCCCTGCAGGAACAAGGGTAACGAAGGGCGAGGTTATATTCCCCAGATTGGATCTTGAAAAGGAATTAAGCGAGCTTTTGCCCCAGAAGGCAGAGGAGCCCGTAGCCCCGGAGGTTAAGGAAGAGGAAATGCCCGAGGATGAGCCTGTACTCCCTGAAATCACTATTGACGATTTCTTTAAGGTTGATATAAGATTGGGCGAAATCATATCTGCAGAAAAGGTAGCAAAATCCAAGAAGCTTCTTAAAATAAAGGTTAAGTGCGGCAGAATGGAAAGGCAGATAGTTTCCGGTATTGCAAAATACTTTACCCCCGAGGAGCTTATAGGCAAAAAGGTAGCCTTTGTAATCAATCTCAAGCCTGCAACATTGGGCGGAGAGCTCAGTGAGGGTATGATACTTGCCGCTGAGGATGCAGACGGTAATCTTGCTTTGGTATCCACAGATAAGGATATTAAGCACGGAAGCAGGATCGGCTGATATGATATTCGATTCACACACACATTTAGACGATAGCGCTTACGATACGGATAGGGATGATGTAATATCATCCCTTATTCAAAATGGCGTAGGTCTTGTGGTTAATTGCGGCGCGGATATGGCTACAAGCGCAAGCAGCGTTGCCCTTGCCACAAAATATCCTCACGTGTATGCGGCGGTAGGTGTACATCCTCACGACAGCAAGGATATGGTTGAGGAGGATATAGCCACGCTTCGCAATTATTACCTTGAAAGCAATAAGGTAAAGGCTATCGGTGAAATCGGCCTGGATTATCATTACGACAATTCCCCTCGCGACATACAAAAATACTGGTTTGAAAAGCAGATGGAGCTTGCCTATGAATTATCTGCTCCCGTTGTGCTTCACGTAAGGGAAGCCTTTGGTGATGCTATGGATATAATCCGTAAGTATAACGGCAAGGTAAAAAGAGCCGTGCTTCATTGCTGTAGTGCAAGCCCTGAAATTGCTCTTGAATGTGTGGATTACGGCTATTACATAGGTGTTGGCGGTGCTGTAACGTTTAAATCAGCAACAAAAATAAAGGAAGTATTAAAGGCAATCCCCCTTGAACGAGTGCTTCTTGAAACGGACTGCCCTTATATGACACCTGTCCCGTATTCAAGGAGAGACAGAAACGAGCCTAAATATTCCTCACATTCAGCCAAGGTAATCGGCGAGGTTTTAGGCATAAGCGGGGAAGAGGTGGAGGCTGTTACCTACACCAATGCCTGCAAATTTTTTGATATAACGGATAAAATGTAAAATGGAAAAGCTTACTTCACCTGCAAATATAAAGAAAATACTCGGGGAATACGGCGTTACACTCTCTAAAAGATGGGGCCAGAATTTCTTTGCAGACGGCAATATTCTCGATAAAATTATTGAGGCTGTAAATATAAATGAAAACACCCAGATATTGGAAATAGGCGCAGGTATAGGAACCCTTACCTATGAGGCGGCAAAAAGAGCAAAAAGAGTTACCACCGTTGAAATAGATACGCGCCTTATACCTGTACTTGCCAAAACTCTTGGTGAATTCAACAACGTTACCGTAGTAAACGGCGATTTTCTGAAAACCGATTTGAGTAATCTGTGGGTGGAGGGTCTCGAAAGAGTTGTATTGGGTAACCTGCCTTATTATATCACTACCCCCATAATTTTAAGGCTTCTTGAAAAGGAATTCGATGCTGCGAAAATGATGTTTACTCTTCAGGATGAGGCTGTGGATAAGCTTGTTGCCACGCCGGGAAGTGATAAATACTGTGCTCTTTCTGTGCTTGTACAGCAAAAATATACTGCATCGCGTATAACCTCTATTCCCAATACCGCATTTTTGCCACGCCCCGAGGTTTCCTCTGCGGCAGTATTGCTTAACAAGAGGGAAGATGCTTGTGATATGGATAAGGGCTGGGTAGGCTTTGTTCACTCACTTTTTTCCCAGAGAAGAAAGAAAATACTGAACGTCCTTGCTTCATTACCCGTATGTAAGAGCATTTCAAAAGCACATATATCCGATATATTGGAGAGGCTTAATATAGACGGCCAAAAGCGGTGTGAGGTATTTAGCGCAGACGACCTTGCAGCTCTTTATACTGAAATACAAAAATAAATTGTAAAAAGAAAGGATAACGAAATATCGTTATCCTTTTTTGTATGTAATCAATCGAGTATTACGGATTTTTTCTGTCCTTTTTTATTTTTGGGATATTCTCTTATCCGTATAACAAATTCAAGGTTTAATGCCTCAAGCTGCCCGTTCTTTTCTATAAGAACTGCGCCGTTGGTTACCTCCTTAATCACTCCCGTATATTGATGGTTTGAATCAAATGAATAAATAACACATTCCTTACCGATAAATCTTTCTGCAAGCTCTTTCATTTGAGCGTTACCTCCCTTTTTTTTCTTGCTGATTACTTTGCCTATAATTAAAGCCCTTTGCTTACGGATAATAATAAAAATAATAATCCACATAAAGATTATGGGATAAAACGATGGATTCAATTTATTACCTCCTTAAAGCTTTTCTCTAAAATAATTATACCAAAACAGTAGCGTAAAGTAAATTATTTTAAGTAAATAAAATAAGGCTCAGCCATGTATAAAGCCGAGCCCTGAAATCTGTGTTATGTACGTTATACGTCTATTTTCTTTATTCTAAAGCCCATCATATCGCAGGAGGTAAGATGATAAGAAACAGAGTTGTGCTCAACATACAACGGATGCTGCGCAGGCTTGTGAATATGCCCGAAAAGCACGGTTTTGATTTCGTGCCTTTCAATAAGCCTCGTAAATTCCGTTTCAATAAAGCTTCCGTTTGGGCCAAGTAAAAATGGCGGATAATGAAGCATAAGTATTTTCGGCTTATGGGACTTTATGCTTTCTATTGAAAGCTCAAGCCTTATAAGCTCCCGCTTATATATCTTTTCATCATGGGCGGAATATTCACTGCTTCCGGGTGATGGCCAGCCCCTGCTGCCGCAAATAACGGCCTCACCGGCGTCATAGCTGTCGTTCTGTATAAAAATCACAGAATCACCTACCACCTGGCGCATCTTGCTTATTGTGCTCCACCAATAATCGTGATTACCCCTTATAAGTACCTTTGTACCGGGTAATTCATCGAGGGTTTTAAGGTCCCCCAGAGCATCCTCAAGGCGCATAGCCCAACAGAAATCTCCGCATAAAAGCACAGTATCATCATTTGTTACTGTTTTACTCCATGCGTTACATATATTTTCGAAATGACCGTGCCAATGGGCTCCGAAAATATCCATGGGCTTATCGTTGTTTCCGAGAAGGTGAAGGTCGGAAATGGCGTATATAGACATAAAACTTACTTGTTAAAAAATTTATCCAGCTTATCTGTTATTATACCGAAGACATCATCAGGGGTCATATCCTTGTTCTCTGCTGTGAATTCAAAATAGGGAACACCCTGACCCTTGTAATATTCTATGAGGGGGAATGTATTATTCTTATATTCCTCAAAGCGCTTAAGAACGGTCTGTTCGTTATCGTCAGAGCGTACGTAAAGCTCACCGCCGCAATCGGGACATACGTCATAGCCCTGGGATACGTGGAAGGTCGCCTTGCATTTTTTGCAAACACGCCTTCCCAAAAGACGGTACATAAGCACCTCCTTGCTTACCTTCAGGTCTATTACAAGATCTATCTTATCATCCATTTGGGATAATATTTTACTTAAGGCGTCTGCCTGTGCCAGTGTACGGGGATAGCCGTCAAATATAAAGCTCTTGCCCTTGTTGGCAGTTAACGTATCCTCCATAACGTCGTTAACGGTTTCATCAGGTACAAGCTTTCCTTCGTTGATAATTTTTACCTTATCGTAAAGCTTATGACTTTTATCTGCGAGAATAGAGCGGAACATATCTCCGGTGGAAAGCCTTACGCAGTTGTATTTAAGTGCTATACGGTCGCCCTGTGTACCTTTTCCTGCTCCGGGCGCTCCAAGTAAAACGATATTCATAAAAAGCTCCTTTCCGCTAATGCAGAGAATTAAAATTCTGCCTGGATTCCTGTTAAAATATCTCCTACACCGTTAAATATATAATTGGGTCTGTAAGGAAATTTACGCATAACGTGAGGTGTTGTTACTCCTGAAAGCACAAGAGCTGTTTCGATTTCAGATTCTATACCGGAAATAATATCCGTATCCATTCTGTCGCCTACGATTATCGCATCCTCTGTGTTAACACCAAGCATTCTCAAGCCTGTTTTCATCATCAAGGGGTTGGGCTTTCCTACGTAGTATGCGTTTTTACCTGTTGTAAGCTCAATGGGAGCTACAAGTGCTTTACATGCGGGTATGATGCCGTCCTCAGAGGGCCCTGTCATATCGGGGTTTGTTCCGATAAGCTTTGCTCCGTTGAAAACGTACTTTACTGCACGCAAAATGCTTTCGTAATTGTAGTTTCTTGTTTCACCGACTACAACGTAGTCAGGGTTAACGTCATTCATGGTGATACCGGCCTCGTAAAGGGCGTTGAAAAGTCCGGGCTCACCTATAACGTATGCGCTGCTTCTGGGGGACTGCTGCTTGAGAAAGTGTGCCGTAGCCAATGCGCTTGTGTAAAAGTGGCTTTCTTCTACGTCAAGCCCCATTCTCTGAAGCTTCTGCTTAAGCTCACGGGGGGAACGCTCGCTGCTGTTGGTAAGAAAAAGGAAGCTTTTATTTTCCTCCTGCAACCAATTAACGAACTCCTTTACACCGGGAAGAATTTTATTTCCATGATATATAACGCCGTCCATATCACATATAAAGCCCTTTTTATCAAGCAAGGCGGCGTGCTGGCTGTCACTTAACTGTGCCATAATATTTCTCCTATTCTATATTTACTGTACCAATTATATCATACTTTATGTAAATACAACAATAAAAAATAAAAAAAGGTACAGATTTTATTCTGTACCTTTCAGATAAGCAACCAATTAACGTTAAATTACTCGTGAACCTCAAGTCCGAAATATTCGAATACAAGTCCCTTGTAATCCCTTCCGCCAAGAACAACGTGCCTTCCGTCCGGGGAAACGTCTATAACGTAGGGCTCATCCATAAGTCCGGATTCGCCTACTATGGGTCTGATGTCTGTTTCTCTCAGGAAATTTATTGCTCTTACGCCGTGATCATCGTCATAGGTAAAGAGTATACCCTGGTCATCGGGGTCGCCTGCAACACCAAAGAGCAACGTCTTGTCTGCGTTTGTAGCGAGTGCGTGAACAGGACCTGTACAGCACATAGCGCCAAGAGAGAATACCTTATCTCCATCAATTATAGCCATCATAGAGTCCTTCGTGCCTATTATCTTACGCCCGTTGTTCCATTCAACAGCGGCAGTAACCTTAGATACCCAGCGCCTGCCGATATAGGTGGGAAGCCTTAAATGCTCATATTCCTTTGCAAGAGCATCTTTATCCATGGGTGTAAATTCGATATTCTTTTCCATATTGAGTATTTCACCCTTGAGCACTGTGAATCTGTGGAAATGCCCGTTTCCGCCGCAAACAAATGTTGTTGATGAGTCTGCGTTGATCTTTATGTCATATACCTGGGATTCCTCAAATCCAACGATCTTCCAGGGCTTTGTAACGTAAACCTCGTTAAAGGTATGAAGCCTTTCGTTGCGGAGCACGTCATAGGGATGATCGTGCTCGTATGTCTTTTTATCAAGCTCTATGTAGCGCTCCATATCAGCACAAAGATCACCGGGATATACGTCTATACCGTTGTCGAAGCGGTATGCGTGATAGGGATCTGCGCAAACAGGGCCCTTAACACCGTTTTTTTCCTCCTCAACAAGCTTTTTGAGGTCTATCTGGAATATGGATACGGGGTCTAAGTGGTGGTTTGTATCTGCGCCGTAGAATACGTTGTTGCGTACCCATCCGTCGCAGAATACGTGAACGCGCCTTTCGGGTGTGCCTACAAGTCCGTGGTTTACGGGCTTTCCGCCGTTAAAATAGTCCCAGCTGCAAAGGTAGAAGCCAACCTCGCCGCCTGCTGAACGGGGATGTCCGTTGTTTGGCTTCATCATAAGAGCATACCACATAACGCCGTCATCGTCAAAATCGAAGCCGTAGGGAGTGCCGTACCAGGGGTATTTCTTCAGATCCTCAGGTGTAAGGCTTTCTGTCATCTCAAAATCGCCTGTAAAGGGATCGTATACACCAAGAAGGTCGTTTGCACGGGGTACGTAGTAAATCTTCTTATCGGGTCCGTTTACTGCGAACATGCAAACGTGGCAGTTGTGCTCGTGCTTAAGATGTGCAGCAACGGGAATCTGTGCAACAATACCCTCAAATTCCTTTGTACGTGTGTTGAATTTGAGCAATTCGCCGTTATTTGAGCTTGTATAAAGGTTTCCGTCACAGCCGATGATGTGTCTGCAGCTGCCTCCGTCTGTAAGTTGACCGTAGTCGTGCACAGATCTGTCATCAAGATCAAATCTGTAAATGTGCCCGCGGAGAAGAGTTGTAAAGTAGAATGCGTTGCCGATAGGATCATACATTCCGCCGTAAATACTCTCGTGAACAACAGGAATACCGTAGTCCTCAACCTTACCGGTCTTGGGGTCGTAGGTAATTATGTTAGAGCCCGGGTAGCCCTCCCAAAGGTGGGTATAATATGCCTCGGGCATCCATATAGGATGATCCTTCGAGCACGCCGTTGTATGGGTTGCCATTATAAGCTTGCCGTCGGGCATAAAAGAGATGCAAGAGTGTATCTTACTTGCAACAATAGCGCGGGGATAGGTTGTAATAACCTTGTCAAGCTCAAAAAGCTTCTTTACAGTGTTTGTTTCAGGAAAGTATTCGTAGAACCATACACACTGGGGAAAGTTTCCCTCTGCGCAGCGGCTGAAATAATGATGACCGTCGGGGCTTATGTTGTAGTCCCAGATAGCATTGAAGAGAATATCTCTGTCGAATACAAATTGCTTTACACCGCCCTGGGGAACAACACAGTGATGCTCATAATCAAGAGCTTCAAAGTGTGCCTTCTGTGCAAGCATTTCTTTTGTAACCTTGCTCATATTTACTCCTTAAAGTAATTTTTCGCAGTATAACATAAATACTTAAGTTGTGCAACATAAAAATTTCAATGAATTTCGACACAAAAAAATACCATAAAATCAAGACAATTCAGGAAAACAGCTTTACATTTTCATAAAAACGTATTGACAAAGTAAATGGTATCGTGTAGAATATGCGTGTTGTGTGTCGGTGCGGGCGTAACTCAATGGTAGAGTGCCGGCTTCCCAAGCCGATAATGCGGGTTCGATTCCCGTCGCCCGCTCCACAGAAACACTTGCCCACGTAGCTCAGCAGGCAGAGCGCAGCCATGGTAAGGCTGAGGTCACCGGTTCAATCCCGGTCATGGGCTCCATCATTTCCCCTTGGAACACATGGGGTATTTAATTCAGGAGGATTAAAGTCATGGCAAAGGAAAAATTCGAAAGAACGAAACCCCATGTCAATATCGGAACCATCGGTCACGTAGACCACGGCAAAACCACATTGACTGCGGCAATTACAATGGTACTTTCAAAAT
>SVGI01000040.1 GCA_015056385.1 Clostridiales bacterium | reverse complement strand
CTTGTAAAAAGAATACCGATTATATCATCTATATCCTCATCATAAACAGGGAAACGGGACATACCGGTTCTTGAGATAATAGATAATATTTCCTCCTCACTTTCGTTTACCCATACGCTTTCAATATCCGTACGGTGAATCATTATTTCAGATGCAGTAGTATTGTTGAATTCGAAGATGTTTTCTATCATCTCCTTTTCCTCTGCCTCTATCTCACCGCTTTCCTCACTTATATCCACCATAAGACGGATTTCGTCCTCTGTAACGACCTCCTCCTCGTGATGAGGGTCTATTCCCAGAATGCGAAGCACTGCGTTTGTGGAAATGGAAAGAAACCACACCACAGGCTTTGCAACAACGGAGAAAAATCGGATAACTCCGCAAACACCGCTTGCAACCTTTTCCGTACGCTGCATGGCAATACGCTTGGGAACAAGCTCGCCGAATACAAGTGTGAAATATGAAAGGATAAGAGTTACCAATATTACGGCAACCGTATCAAGTGAAGAAGGCACCTCGCCTACCCCACCGAACCATTTGAAGATTGTACCTGCTAATTCGTCTGAAAAGCTTTCTGCCGCAAAAGCACTGCCCAAAAATCCTGCTAAGGTTATCATAACCTGAATAGTGGATAAAAAGCCTGTGGGCGTTTCAACCATTGAAAGCATAAGCTTGGCCTTTTTATTGCCTTCCTCTGCTTCCTTTCTTATTTTGCTTTCGTTAAGAGATACTATTGCTATTTCGGCAGCAGCAAAAAATGCATTGACGGTAATAAGCACCGCCTGCAACAATAATGCCCCCCATAAGGGTACATCGTCCATAAAAAAACATCCTCCAAATTCTGTAGAGATTTATACAAATTAGAATTATATCACGCTTTCCGTATTTTTGCAAATTTTATACGTTTCGTTATTTATGAATTATATCAAAGGCGTTTTCGTTATGATATATTTCGAAGTCATCCATATTAAGAGAGTTTTCACCGTCAATAATAAGATTTTCCACAGTAATATTGTGCGTGGGATTTTCCTGCGTGGCGCCTGTGAAATATACGGGCACCTTACATGGAGGAACATTGTTATTCCACGTTGTGGATAAGGTATTATCATCCTTATGGGTATATACTCTTATGTTTTCATATTTAATATTGGATATTTCACCGAAAAGATTATCGTCAGACCACACACCGCAATACATCTGTGTATATATGCACAAGGGCTTATACGGCATAAGCGGTGTTGGGTCGTACTCCATAGAGTCGCTCTCCTGATATACGGGAGGCAACTCGTCCCTTACGTATTCACAGCGTATATCCCTGAATACAACGTCGTGCACGTGTGCCCTGTCCCCATTCTGTATATCCAGATGAACGTGGCAGCCGTGGATAAGGTCGCAGTCCTCAAAAATTATGTTTCTGTATTCATCGGCACAGGTTTCTGCACCTATTTCAAGGCCTCTTCCCCAATCACACCATACAACGCACTGTGATACAAATATATTTTCTACGTTGCGGTGGTCATAGCCCTTTATTCCCTTGAGAACTATAACGTCGTCAAAATTTCTTAAGAAGCATCTTCTTATTACGCAGTTCGAACAGTTCACAAGGTCTATTCCGTCTGAATTATAGCGCCACATGCCTACACCCTTAATATTGTCGAAAACCACGTTTTCACAGTTGAGCATAGTTGCCATCCATACGGCGGAATCCCTGAAAATAACGTTATCAACAGTTACGTTTCTGCAATTCTGCATACGCAGGCATCCGCAGTTGTGAGCAAGGCAATCACCGTCCAGACGCTCCGCATGGGAATTGTCTATTATTCCTCTTCCGGTAATCCGTATGTTTTCACTGTTATACGCTTCTATTGTGGCATAGACCACAGCCCCCTCGTCTACAAAAAGGGTATCTGAGCTTTTAAGAGTTATAAGCCCAACGTCATGCTCACCCCTGCCGAAATAAATAATATTCCCCTTGGTTTCGGGCAGAGAATATTCCTCATCAACAAATATACACAAGGCGTTGTGTATGCCGTCCCTTTCCACTGTGTACTGCCCGGGCTGTGTTATATCAAGCTCGATTTTACGCCCGCATACCAAGGGTGTGATATTTTTTGAAAGAGGGCGCACGATAGCCTCATCAAAATCAGTAAGGCTTTCAACGGTAAAATGAAGAGGGATAAACCCGTTTTCATTTTTCCTTATAACTGCAGACACAAAATACGATATTTCCGTTTGAGAAATATCCCTTTGCTTACCGGGCCAGGCCCTGTTAAACGGAATTTTTGATACCCTTGCCTCATTTACACACAAGTTTTCGCCCTGTAAGGACACCAAAACACCGCCGTTTTCCTTTATTTCAAACATACCTTTCCCTCCTTCGTAAAAAAATGAGGTGCCGCCGCAAGGAAGCACCCCGTATAAAATCAGTTTGCAAATTCTTCGTAGATAGCCCTTATTGCTTCGTCTTTGTTAAAACACGTCATGTAATAATTATACCATTACGATAGCTTTTTTACAATTTTTTATGCTTTATAAGAGTTAATTATTCTCACTGTTTTTTGTTTTCTTTTTGACTATGATATATACCAAAATCAAAGTTATTATAAGTATCGCTATTACTAAAGAAATAATAATCAACCTCAAATCAAGTTCGTTATTATTTTCTATAGGAAGCTTGGTATTTTCAGGGGTGGGCTCGATAGTAGGTACATTATCATCGACAATTCTTGCTACATTTATCATAACGCAATCATACTCGTTATTTTTTTCGGCAACATATTCATTCGTAGTACCATTTGGCTCTGTTGATGAGTATATTTGCCATGTTGAATTTATAGGAAGAGGATCAACAAGCTTTATTGACCAAAACTCACTATCATTCTTTTCATTCATAGACTTCAACATCAAAGAGTTGCCATTTTGAATGTTAAACTTACAATTCAAAATAATAAAGGCATATTGTTCCGCTTCAACATAAACAGAACCACTTCCTAATGTCGTTATGCTGCCGTTTTCCTTTATCTCTATTCCGTTTTTATCACTCTTAATTTCTATTTTTCCTCTGGAGTATATATCCGAGGCCTTTATACCCGTATCCTCCGATTTAATTTTAAGCGTATCTCCCTTCATAGTCAGAGTTTGTGTTACTATTCCATTCTCCCCTGTTATGTTAACGTAATAATTATCCGCTACGCTCACTATCGATTCCGAAACAATACCTTTTTTTCCCGCAGTTATAGTAATATTTACTTTGCTTTCAGAGGAAAAAAAGCTTACTCCGTCAGTATACGCAGTATCTGTAGTCCTCGTTCTTATTCCGTCACCTCCGGCGTTAATATTCAGATACTCAACCGACAGTATGTTTACATTTGTTGCAACAATACCGTCACCACCAGTATTTATATCTATCTTTATATCCTCTGTGAAATTAATTGATTCCATCTCACCTTTTTCATCTGGACTAAATAATCCTGTTCCGTATATATAATCCAAACGTAAATCAGTACCTATATACGCTGTTGATGCACAAATACCTATCTTTGTATTTCTGATGGTTATACTTGATATTGTTCCACCCACACTAAAATCAGCTTCAACTTTTTTCGCATAAATACCTACATAACCCTCGGTATCGAAGTTTATTGCAAGTCTACCTGCATTTTCCTGTGCTTGATATGCTCTTATATACAGCGTATATTCATCCACTCTTATTCCATAGCTCTTCTTGTTTGCTGTATCTGTTAACTCAATATAAGATTCACCCCCTCCATCTAATTCTATTACCGGGTATGGAACACCATTTGCCAATATCGCTACGGAACATTTCTCACCGCCTTCAGTAAACGTATATCCGGGACCTCTATAAATAAAATTATGCAGTACGAGTTTTCCATTCAAATCAACATAAGCATATCCCACGCCAGAAGGGCAATAGGTCTGCGTTTTGTTTGCGCCACAAGGCAAATATTCACCTTCAAGCATCCTTACACCGCCAACATACCATCCTTTAGATAGGTCTGCATATTCAGGAATAAGGGTTACCTCAGGTGTGGGAGTTACCACAGGACCAGGCGTTACTGCAGGTGTCGGCATTACTGTAGGTATTGGGGTTACCACAAGCGTAGGCGTTACTCCGGGTGTGGGAGTTACCACAGGGGTAGGGGTTACCACGGGTGTGGGAGTTACCACGGGGGTAGGGGTTACCACGGGTGTCGGAGTTGTCATGGGGAGGGAATTAAATAAATATCTTAAATCATTTATGTTAATAAAATCGTATGTATTATGCTTACCAACTTCATATACGCCTAAACCATAATGATACCCGTCATATTCAGTTGATGCAGATATGAATACTTCGTTTGTTGACGAAATTTCTTTTTTTGTTTTTATTGCCCAATACTGTTCATCCTCTTGGGTATTATTCGATCTTACAGTTAAATGTGAATTTTTAGGTTTCGCTGCCGACGTATATAAATATCCCACCCAAATACTGTTTTTTTCTCCACTCACGATCAACCCATATCGCGATGCATCTATGGACATACTACTTTCTACAACCAGTATACGACCGTTGTCACCCAACACCACACCATCTCCTGATGAATATACACTTACTTCTGCATCATCAATGATCTGCACTTCACCATCTGCTGAAATTTCTATTTCCCCTCCTCTTACTGTTGAGTCATTACCAATAATAACATGAGTTGCGGAAACGATACCGGTTTTTCCTGCCGTAATATTAATCTCGTGGCCGTGACCCTGCTCGTCTACATTTACGCCACTGTTTTCCCCAAGACCCGTACCCGTTGTCTTAATACCATCACCGCTAACATCTATAATTAATTTGCTAAACGAGCCACCACTAGTTATTACGCTAGCCGCCTCTATTCCATTACCAGTTCCTTCAATATTAACCCATGATTTTTGTTGAAATATAACTTTATTTTCAGAGTATACACCCGTGCCGCTTACAGATGGAATATAAAGGTCCACTTCCCCATAAAAATTTGCTGCCAGTGATATACCACACTCTTCCCGTTCACACGTATCTATAACTCTAATCCCGTAGGTCGCATTTTCTACTACTGCGACGATATCACGAAATTCAAAGTGACCCGCCTCAATACCTGCGTATCCTGTTCCTCCAAAGTTTATATGAATTTCCCGTTTCAAGTATTGATAATCATCATTATGAGTGCTTATCCCAACATAACACATAGACTTTATACCATAGGCTTTTTTCCCATCTGTATCCGTCAATGTTATATAACTGTTACCTTCCATTAAACGTATACTCAAATAACAATTTGCATAAATACCCGCAGCGCAGGTGTCGAACCCATCTGTAAACGTATATCCCGGACCGTTGTATTCATAATCATACAGCCAAAGAATTCCCCAGTTGTCACTATATGCGTATCCGCCGGATGTGGGAGCGGTTTTTTGAGTAGCGGTTGCACCATTAGGCAGGTAGGTATTCTTTTCCATCTTTACCCCGCCGACGTAAAGTATTTCTTCATCTGCAGCCATCGCCACAAGACCGTCATAGGGCATAATAGCGATTATCATAATAACACATAGTAATATACGGACAGTTTTTTTCATATTATCCACCTTAATATGAGATTTCATTTGTAAAAAAACGGAGTACTACCGCAAGGAAGCACCCCGTATGAGATCAGTTTGCAAATTCTTCGTAGATAGCCCTTATTGCTTCGTCGAAATCGTCGTTATATACGCCGATTATAATATTAAGCTCATCGGAGCCCTGGTCTATTGTACGGACGTTTATGCCGCGCTTTGAAATAGCCGTAAGTATTCTTGCGGCAGTACCTACGTTGTGTACCATTTTACGTCCTACTATTGCGATAAGAGCAATACCGTCCTCCATAGTAACGTTATCAGGGTTTACAGCCTCTTTTATTTCGTCCATAACCTTGGTTACGTTACCCTTAAGAGCCTCACCGTTTATAACGATGCTCAACGTATCTATGCCTGAGGGCATATGCTCGAAGGGGATTTCATATTTCTCAAGAACCTCAAGAACCTTACGTCCGAAGCCTATCTCCTCGTTCATAAACTCCTTTTCAACGGTTATAACCTTGAAGTTTTTATTTCCTGCAATTCCTGTGATAGCGCCTGTATCCTCCTCATCGTTAAGAAGGCTTTCATCAACGATCATAGTTCCCTCTGCAGAAGGATTATTTGTATTTCTGATGTTAATGGATATTCCGGCCTCTCTTGCAGGAGCAATAGATTCCTCCTGAAGAACAGATGCACCCATGTAAGAAAGCTCTCGCATTTCTCTGTACGTAAGATACTTGATTACCATAGGATTATCTACTATCTTGGGGTTTGCCATGAGGAATCCGTCTACGTCTGTCCAGTTTTCATATATCATGGGACGAACCGCACGGGCAACTATGGAGCCTGTAATATCTCCGCCGCCTCTTTTGAAGGTCTTTATACTGCCGTCAGGCATTGCGCCGTAAAAGCCGGGAATAACAACGCCTGAAATGCCGAAAACCCTTTTTCTTATTGCGCTGCTTGTCTTTTTTGCATCCACAACGCCGTTTTCGTTGAAGAATATTATATCCTTTGCGTCTATAAATTCAAAGCCCATATACTCTGCAATTATTTTTGCGCAAAGATATTCACCTCTTGATGCAATATGATCTCTGCCCTTACCGGAATAAACATCCTGGGCAAATTCCTCGAAAAGCGCATCAAGATCAAGCTTACATTCCCTATCTGCAAAAATCTCATCCGTTATATATCTGAATCTTCTTACAACCGCAGAAATCATAGGGGAAGCATCTATACCATTTGCATGGGCCTCCCAGCACTCGTAAAGCATATCCGTTACCTTGCTGTCGCTGTTAAAGCGCTTTCCGGGAGCGGAAACAACAACAAACTTACGTGCAGGATCAGATAAAATAATATCCTTTACCTTCTTGATCTGTGCAGCATCTGCAACAGAGCTGCCTCCAAATTTCAAAACCTTCATTTTCTTAACCTCTATATTTAATTGATATTTATGCTATTTTGATTGCCCCTGCTTGCCTGAATGACAAAACAAGGACATTATCATTACCGAATATTTCCTTCATACGCCTTGTATATCCCTCAAGAGCATCAAGAGGAACAAACGCCTCTACCGTACCCTCGAAGCCGCCGCCGTGAAGCCTTACCGCATATTGCGTACCCTTAAGAAGCCTTGCCGTTATAGCCTGGGCAAATGCCAGAGGCTGTGATAGAGACGTGGGCACGTAGCAATTCTGGAGAAGCCTCCACGAGCTTTCCCCGGAGCTATTTATACACTCCAAGAATTTGCCCATATCCTTTGATTCAACAGCGTCAAACGCTTTACGCACCCTTTCATTTTCGTCAAAGAAATGCATAGCGCGCATTACTGCACGGTCTCCAAGCTTTTTTCTGATCATCGCGACAGAGGAATAGAATTTATCCTCCGAAACTGCTCTTAAGGTTTTACCCCCCAAAAGCCCTGCAACCCTTTTCATTTCCTCCGGGATAGAGGCGTAGGCGCCTGTAAGGTCTGCGTGATTGCCGCCTGTATTTACAACAACCATTGCATAGCCCATTGTTTCAAGGTCAAGCTCCAGCTTTTTAACCACAGGAGCCGCTTCGTTTTCAAAATCTATGTAAAGTATTCCCCCAAGGGCACTTGCCGTCTGGTCCATAAGGCCGCTTGGCTTTCCAAAATACTTATTTTCGCTGTATTTTCCCGCAAGAGCCAGCTCAAGAGGAGGTATGTTACATTCGTTGTAAAGCGAATTCATAACCTCACCCAAAAGCACCTCCACTGCCGCAGAGGAGCTTAAGCCGCTTCCCTTTGCAACGTCGGATATTATGTAAATATCCGCACCGCCTACCCTTCTGCCGTTTGAATTAAGGTAATTGCATATTCCGCGCATAAGAGCTGTTGTGGTGTGCCTTTCGCCTTCACAGACCTCAAGAGAACCAAGGGACATATCTATCATTCCCGAATAGCCCTGAGAAACTATCCTTACGCCCATATCATCCCTCGGGTGGGCAAGGGCCACCATATCTCTGTTTACCGCCGCCGCAATTACACAGCCGTTGTTATGGTCCGTATGGTTACCGCATATTTCAGCACGTCCGCTTGCGGATACGGCAGTTACGGGAGCAACACCAAACAGGGATACAAATTTAGTATATGCTGCGCCTAGCCTTCTTTGTGCATACTCGCTTTTACCGTAAAGGCTTACTGCTACGTCTGATAAAATTATGTCGTTTTGAGATAAAGGCATACGCTATTCCCTGTCTCCATATCCGTTTTTTCTGTTGTTATGCCATTTCCAGGCTGTGGAAATTATATCCTCCACAGATGAGTATTTCCTTACCCAGCCTAATTCCTTTTCTATCTTAAGAGGGCTTGCCACAAGTATATACGGGTCCCCCTCTCTGTGCCCCTTGTACTCGTAGGGTACTTTTTTACCCGTTACTCTTTCTGCCGCGTGAAGCATTTCGTTAACGGAATAGCCGTTGCCGCTTCCGAGATTATAGGTTTTACTTTCACCGCCGCAAAGCAGGTGGTCGAGGGCAAGAAGGTGAGCCGAGGCAAGGTCGCTTACGTGAATATAATCCCTTACACAGGTACCGTCCCCCTCGTTATCCTTTGAGGTAAAAACCGTAAGGCCCTTACCTATACCCATAGTTGCACGAAGCATATTGGGTATAAGGTGGGTTTCAGGGAAATGGTCCTCCCCTATTTCACCGCTTACGTGCGCCCCTGCCGCGTTAAAGTAACGCAGTACAACGCTTTTCATACCGTAAGCCGTACAAAAATCCCTTATCATAAACTCCACGGCAAGCTTTGTTTTACCGTAGGGGTTAATAGGGCTTGCAGGCATTTCCTCCGTAATAGGCATAGTTGGGCAATCACCGTACACGGCGGCTGTGGATGAAAAAATAATATTTTTTACCCCTGCCTCCTTCATTGCAGAAAGAAGGCAAAGCGTTCCGTACACGTTATTGATATAGTATTTTTCAGGGTTTGTTACAGACTCACCCACAAGAGAAAACGCAGCAAAATGTATAACGGAATCCACGTTGTATTCGCGCATAACCTTTACAAGGTGCTCCTTATCAAGTATATCCCCCTTAATAAGCACAGAGCCCTCTATCGCCCCCTGGTGGCCTGTGGAAAGATTATCGTAAACGATATGCTCTCTCCCCAATTCGCGCATAAGCCTTACAGTGTGGCTTCCAACGTAGCCTGCGCCACCTAATATCAATACCATTTTTCAAAACCCCTTACTTTTATATCAAAAATTACCCGTCGTACCAAAGCCTTTGCGTTGATTTGCTTTTAAGCGCCTTCAAAAATTTCTTTTTTACGTCGGGATACGTTTTTTCTGTTTCGGAAATAAACCGTTTTATATCCTCTCTCTTTGTAAAACCGTCTGCAGGACATCCACTTTTGAAAACCGGAAGGGCGTTTCGCTTTGCGCAGTCCACAACATCTCCCTCACTTGCGTATATCATAGGGCGGATAACCGTTATATCAGACCTGTCCAGATATGACGTAGGTGAAAAGGTTGCCATTCTTCCGCCATAAAAAAGATTCAGAAAAAGAGTTTCCAGGGCGTCGTCAAAATGATGGCCCAAAGCAAGCTTATTACACCCCAGCTCCTTGGCTGTACTGCACAGCACGCCACGCTTCATATTTGCGCACAGAGAGCAAGGATTACTTTCACCCCTTATTTCAAATACGACGTTGCCTATCTGGGTATGCTCCACGTGGTAATCCACCTGAAGCTCCCTGCAAAAATCACCTATTGCATCTGTATCCGGTGAAAACAGCCCCATATCAAGAGTAATTGCCTTTAACGTAAATTTCGCAGGTGAAAAATATCTGTACAGAGCAAGCGCCTTAAGAAGGACAATGCTATCCTTTCCACCGGAAACACCCACTGCTATAACATCATTTTCGGATATAAGCTCAAAATCCCTGCATACGTCCCGTATGCCGCCAAGTATCTTCTTCATAAAAATAATTATATCACGCATATTTATATGAGGCAACAAGAAAAATACCTAAAAAGGATTTTTCGAACATTCAAATTTAATTTTTGCCTTTTTTTGAGATTTTCACCCTAAAAAAGCCTGTGATATAATGTTTTTGATAGCATTTTCTTGTTAAACATGGTATAATAATCAGGTATGCCGCCTTATAAAGCAGCGTACGTATAAGCCCCGAAAGGACCCACCGATTATGGATAACCGTATGAAGCGCACCGACCGTATAGGAATCATGATTAAAATACTTTCCGATAACCCCGGAAGGATTATACCCTTCAGTGTATTCTCTGATAAATTTTCAGTAGCAAAGTCCTCTATCAGTGAGGATATAATGCATATCAGAGAAACCTTTGAGGCCTTCGGCCTCGGAGAAATAGAAACCATTATCGGCGCAAGCGGCGGCGTAAGATACAACCCCGTTACAGCACCCTGTGAAAACAAAAAATATCTTGAGGAGCTTTGCTCAAGGCTTGCAGACCCGGGAAGAATCCTTACAGGGGATTTTCTGTATTATTCCGATTTGATATTCTCACCAAGCATATCCAAAAAACTGGGATATATGCTTGCCCAGAGATTTTTATCAAGCCGTCCGGACTGCGTAATGACTATTGAAACAACAGGCGTAGCCATAGCGCTTATGACAGCCCAGGCCCTTAACGTACCCCTTGTGGTAGCAAGAAAAACCCACAGAATAACAGACGGGTCTATAATATCGGTTAACTACCTTACGGCAGATAAGCACGTTGCAACCATGTCTATTTCCAAGCGCTCCATACAAAAGGGGCAAAGGGTTTTGATAATAGACGATTTTATGCAGGGCGGCTCAACCATAAAAGGTATGCGGGAGCTTCTTAGGGAAATGGACGCTATTGACATAGGTACGGGTGTTGTTATAGAATCCGCAAACGTACAAAACAGAGTTATAAACGATTTCATCTCGCTTATGACGCTTTACAAGGTTGATAAGGAAACGGGTACAGTAGATATAAGGCCCACGGAGTTATAAGCGTAAAAAATACTTGCTCACGCCGGGAAGGAGGGCTTTCGGTAAACGAAAGCCATGGTTATTAATATGCTTTTGGTAATAGGACTGGGTAATCCAGGTGAAAAATACAGATACACACGCCACAACGCAGGATTTATAGTTATAAATATGCTTGCGGATAAATACGGCATAAGGCTTAATAAAACAGGCTGCCACGCCGTGTACGGAGAGGGCAATGTGGGCTCGCAGAAAATTGTTCTTGCACAGCCCCAAACCTTTATGAATGAATCCGGGATTTCCGTAAGGGAGCTTATGAATAAATACCACGCAACGGCGGATGAAATCATTATAATATACGATGATATGGATTTTCCCTGCGGAGTTGCAAAGCTTCGCGAAAGCGGCAGCGCAGGCTCTCATAACGGAATGAAATCCATAATATACCATCTTGAAACAGACAAATTCCCACGTATAAGAATGGGTATTTCACGCCCTCCCAAGGATGAAAAGGGCAAAATAGATTACGTTCTGGGTGAATTTACACCTGACGAGCAAAAGCTTATGATGCAAGCAGGAGAAACGGCATTAAACGCCGTGGATATTGCCGCAAGGCGCTCCTTCAGCTTTGCAATGAATATGCTCAACAAAAAGCAGGCTTCAAAGCCAAAGGCAGAATCAGAGAATCAATAATCATGATAGAAGAACTTCTTACAAGCTGTATACAGGGTAAAAAATCGTTCCTTACGGTATCGTCGGGGGCTTATCTCTATACGCTTTTAAGCAGGATTTTTATTGAGGATGACAGGGATATTCTCATAGTATCCCAAAGCGATACCACTGCAAGGCGCATTGCAGACGAGGCAAGCAGTTTTTTTCAGGAAAGCGTTTTGTGGTACCCCAAATGGCAATTTACATTTTTCGATATTGAGGCAGAAAGTCCCGATATAAGGGCGTACAGAACAAACGTGCTTTGCCGCCTTCTTGATTCTAAAAGGACAGTTGTTTCCACCACTCTTGAGGGGCTTCTAAACCCTCTTTCTCCCCCCCAAAGCATACCCGTTATAAGCCTTAAGGTTGGGGATATTATAGACACCGATAAATTTATAAGCGATATGGTAAGCGCCTCCTATGAGAGAGTTCCTCTTGTGGAGGGGCGTGGGCAATTCAGCGTGCGAGGAGATATTATAGACGTTTTCCCCGCCAACTCCCCAATGCCTATCCGTATGGAATTGTTTGATGAGGAAATAGATTCCATCAGAAGCTTTGACATACTTTCACAGCGCTCTCTGGACAAAGAGGACAGCGTTACCATTCTCCCCATGAGGGAAATCTCTGTAACAAAACAGGAGCTTTCCCGTACGCGTACACGTATAAAGGACGCTCTTTCACTTGTTACCAAATCATCAAAAAACGATACGGCACGCGTAAGGCTATCCACCAAAATAAACGAGGTATTGGACAGAATGGAGCACGGCAACCCCGCCTCTGTTCTTAAAAACTACTACCCGTTTATCTACGAGGGCAGAACAACTGTGCTGGATTACGCAAGGCTTCCTCTTGTAGTGCTTATAGAGCCCCAAAGAATACTTGAGGATTATAATTTATCACACAAGGCCTTCGTACAAAGATTTACAAGCATGCTGGATAGCGGAGAGGTATTGCCCCTTCAGGAGAGGCTTTTTATATCCCGCGACGAGGCAGAGGCTTTTCTTTCAAAGCACCCCCTTTTAATGAACGCGGCTATTGCCACCACCCTTTCCATAGAGCCTCATGAGATTTTCTCGCCCGATGAAGCCCCCGTAAGAGGGGCTCCAGGCAAATACGACGAGCTTCTTAAAAACGTGCTTCACTACCGCTCCAAGGGCTTTAACGCCGTGCTTTTTGCAGGTAACAGCAAAAGCGCCGTTGATATAAAGCAATACTTTGTTTCACAGGGCATTACCCCTGAAATAACGGAAAAATTTAACCCTGACGTAAACGCCGTTACAATAGTACCCTCCCCAATGTCCAGAGGCTATTCCTCCGAGGAATTAAGACTTGCGGTATTTGCCAACGACGACATATTTTTACACACAAAAAGGACAGGCGCCCCTAAAAAAAGAGGCAAGCCTATCAATTCCTTTACCGATTTCACCGTTGGAGATTACGTTGTACACGAAACCCACGGAATAGGTAAATTTCTCGGTATTGAAACTATGCGCGTAGGAGGCAAGGTACAGGATTACCTTGGAATAGGCTATGCAGACGGCGGCAGAATTTTTATGCCTGTGGAGCAGGTGGACCTTCTCCAGCCCTATATAGCCTCCGATTCAGCGGCGCCCTCTCTTTCAAAAATAGGGTCAAAGGAATGGGGTAACGCAAAGGAAAAGGCTGCCGCATCCGTAAAAAAGCTTGCATTCGACCTTGTGGAGCTTTATGCCCGCAGGCAAACGTATAAGGGCTTCAGATACAGCGAGGATACACCCTGGCAGGAGGAAATGGAATCCCGATTCGAATTCGAGGAAACAGAGGACCAGCTCAACGCCATAGACGACATAAAGAGGGACATGGAGGATTACAAAATCATGGACCGTCTTTTATGCGGAGACGTTGGCTACGGCAAAACAGAGGTTGCCTTAAGGGCCGCCTTCAAGGCTGTTATGGATTCCAAGCAGGTTGCCGTGCTTATACCCACCACAATTCTTGCCCAGCAGCATTACAACACCATAAAAAAGAGATTTGAGGGCTTCCCTGTAAACATCGCCCAGATGTCCCGCTTTTGCTCTCCTGCGGATATGAAAAAGACTACCACAGCACTTAAAACAGGTGATGTGGATATTGTTGTAGGTACACACAGAATATTAAGCAAGGACGTTGCCTTCAAGGACCTGGGGCTTCTTATAATTGACGAGGAGCAGCGCTTCGGTGTAAATCACAAGGAAAAAATCAAAAATCTCAAGAAAAACGTTGACGTTCTTACCTTAAGCGCAACACCAATACCCAGAACACTTCATATGTCCCTTATAGGCATAAGGGATATAAGCATAATAAATATCCCCCCGAAGGACAGATACCCCGTTCAGACCTACGTGCTTGAATACAACGACGAAATATTCAGGGAGGCTGTTCTTCGCGAATTGGACAGAGGGGGCCAGGCCTATTTCCTTTACAACAACGTTGCAAATATGGATGCTATGCTCAAGCATTTAAGAGAGATTGTCCCCGAGGCACGTATTGCAGCGGTACACGGGCAAATGAGTGAAAACGCAATGGAAAGCATTATGAACGGCTTTATAAACGGAGAATATGACGTTCTTTTGTGCTCCACAATAGTTGAAAACGGAATAGATATACCCAATGCAAACACCCTTTTCGTATATGACGCAGACCGCCTTGGCCTTTCACAGCTTTACCAGATACGCGGCCGTATAGGCAGAAGCGATAAGATAGCATACGCCTATTTTACCGTAAAAAAGGATAAGGTAATGACAGACGTTGCCGCCCAGAGGCTTCAGGCTATAAAGGATTTTACAGACCTGGGCTCCGGCTTCAGAATAGCCATGAGGGATTTGGAAATAAGAGGCGCAGGCAACATTCTGGGCGCAGAGCAATCCGGACATATTGCAAGCGTAGGCTATGATTTATACTGCAAAATGCTTGCAGATGAAATAGCAATGCTTCAGGGCAAGGTAAACGAAGCAGAAACCGAGGTAATAA
>SVGI01000039.1 GCA_015056385.1 Clostridiales bacterium | reverse complement strand
GCAAAAACAAGGGAAAATACATAACAGTTGAGTTGAAAACCACGGAAAAACCCAGTGATATCAAGGTTTTTAGAGAGATTGTATTTTTAATTGGAATTTACCTATCTCTTTTTGTATATAACTAACTCTGGATTTTCTCCGTTTTCTTCATAAGTGCAAACGAGTAAAAAATCCATATTAGCGGCAATACCGAAACAACGGTCGCCGCCGAATTCACATTCAAGCTGACTTCCAAGATAGGTAGCGTTATCATCAAGGAATTTTACGGTCTGACCGTTCGGGAGTCGATATTCCAAATTGATAAAATTTCCCGACAAGACATTAAGGTTTTCAACCTTTGGTAACCCCTCAATATGAAGCAATGTATTAAATTCGTGGATAAGCTGTCGCTTGAATTCTTCAAACTTTTCTTTTCCGCCAAGTTCCTTATATTTCTCAAAAAAGTCAAGGGTATATTCTCCGTCTGCATAGCACCACTTGCAGTAATCCTCGTTAAAAGCTCCATCTTTTTCGTGGCTGACATTACTATCATCAATGGGCATACCACAACACTCACAAACAAGCTGTCTTGGTGAGCCAAGTAGCGTATTAATCGAAACATCAAATAGTTTTGAAAGCAGCTTTAATGTTTCGGTATTGGGTACAGTTTCTCCTGTTTCCCATCGAGAAACTGCCTGTCGTGTTACAAGCACTTTTTCTGCAAGTTCTTCTTGCGACATTCCTTTTTTAGTTCTCAGTTCAAGAATTATATCTTTTGTTTCCATAGAATCACCACCTCGATATTATTATAATGCGAGAGGTTCAAGTTCACAAGCAACTCTCTGTTGCTATCAGTTCGATAAATTCTTATTTATCGGTACGTTTATTGTAAAATAAAATCAACTTTAATGCAATCTGTTTTGCGTGGTAAAAGAAAACTCGACTTTAAAAAGTCGAGTTTTATAAGTTGTTCAATTTAAATTTATAAGGGAAGACTGTTTCAAACGGTCTTTTTTCTTATTCTTTATAATTTTATTTTACCTCATATGTCATATACGGCTTCATATCAAGCGTTTTCCACGTAAATACGCCGTTTTCAAGTATGATGTAAGAGCCCTCACTGTTCTCCTTGGGAATAGATGTGGAGCCCGGGTTGATGTATGTGAAATCATCACAGCAGATGTATTTCGGTACGTGTATATGTCCGCAGGCAATTATACTACCTTTTTTGTGGGGCATAGGATTTACGTCATCGTAAATATGTCCGTGGGTTGCATAAAGGTCAACTCCGTCTATATGAAGATACGTGTAATCGCTCATAATAGGGAACTGAAGCACCATCTGGTCAACCTCGGAATCACAGTTACCTCTTACTGCTGTAATGCTTTCCTTTAATGGGTTGAGCATATTGCATACTGCCATAGGGTCGTATTCCTTGGGGAGAGGGTTTCTTGGTCCGTGATACAAAATATCACCTAAAAGAAGCAGGCTGTGGCAGCCCTCTGCAGTATAACAGTCCAAAAGCTTTTTACAGTAGTATGCTGAGCCGTGAATATCTGATGCAATTAAAAGCTTCATAATCTTATGTCCTCCCTATTATTCCATGTTCATAAATTTATTTTCGATATGGCCTATGCCGCTTACCTCGATTTTTACAACGTCCCCATCCTTAAGATAAAGGGGAGGATTTTTGCCGCCGCCAACTCCGGAGGGTGTGCCTGTAAGTATTATATCACCGGGCAAAAGAGTCATACCCTGTGAAAGGTAGTATATAATCGTAGGCACGTCAAATATCATATTGCTCATAAATGAGTGCTGGCGCATTTCTCCGTTTACGTAGGTGGTGATTTCGGCATTTTCAGTATTGAACTCATCCTTTGTAACAACTGCGGGACCAATAGGGCAGAAGCCGTCAAGTGATTTTCCCTTAAACCACTGCATATGCTGTGTCTGCAGATCTCTTGCAGTTACATCATTGGCAATAGCATATCCGAAAATATAGTCCTCTGCATCCTCAACACTTACGTTACGGCATTCCTTGCCGATTATAACGGCAATCTCGCCCTCGTAATCAACGCCTGAGGTTGCGTTGCCGTGAAGGGGAACGTTATCGTAAGGGCCGTTAAGTGTCATAGAGCTTTTTGTGAAGAATGACGGGAACTTGGGCACTGAATTTGCAGCAGTAGCCTTTATTTCGTTAAGATGGTCAAGATAATTCTTTCCCACGCAGAATATATTTCTTTTTGCAGAAACGGGGCTTGTGAGCCTTACGTCATTTACGGATATTTTCTCAATAACGCTCTTATCAATTTCTTCACCTGATGCTATAAATGAATCGAGTGTGGGATATTTTTGAGAAATTGACAAAACGAGGATTTCTTCGTTTTGAAGAATTCCCCATTTTGCCGTAAAATCATTATTATTTATAAAGGATACTAATTTCATAAATTATAAACCGAGATATGATTTGATGTCGCTTACTCTGTTAAGTCTTTCCCAGGGAAGATCAAGATCATCTCTTCCGAAGTGGCCGTATGCGGCTACTTGCCTGTAAATAGGCTGCTTAAGCTCAAGGTTTTTAATTATAGCCTTGGGTCTTAAATCGAAAAGCTCCTTTACGCAGGCCTCGATCTTCAGGGGGTCAACGTTTTCTGTACCGAATGTTTCAACCATTATAGAAACGGGGTGGGGTCTGCCGATAGCGTAAGCAATTTCAAGCTCACAGCGCTTTGCAACACCTGCGGCTACAAGGTTTTTAGCGATATGACGTGCTGCGTATGCTGCGGAACGGTCTACCTTTGTGGGGTCCTTTCCGGAAAAGCATCCGCCGCCGTGGCGCGCTGCACCGCCGTATGTATCTACAATTATTTTTCTACCTGTAAGTCCGCTGTCTGCGCAGGGACCACCGCGAACAAATCTGCCGGTGGGATTTACGAGATACTTGATATCGTTGCTTAAAAGCTCGTCAGGCAAAACTGCCTTTGCAACGTATTCTATTATGTCATGCTCAAGGTCAGACATTTTTACGCTCTCACTGTGCTGTGATGAAATGAGGATTGTATCAACCCTTACAGGATCAAAGTCGTTGTATTCGAATGTGAACTGTGTCTTTCCGTCGGGCTTAAGGTAGGGGAGGATACCGCTTTTTCTTACGTCTGTAAGCCTCTTTGCAGCCTTGTGTGCGTAGTAGATAGGTGCGGGCATATATACAGGTGTTTCATCACATGCATAGCCGAACATCATACCCTGGTCGCCTGCGCCGATACTGTTAAGCTCGTCCTCTGTTGCGTCGATATTACGGTTTACACCCATTGAAATATCAGGTGATTGCTCGTCTATTGAGGTAATAACACCGCATGTATCTGCGTCGAAGCCGATATTGGAGCCAACGTAGCCGATTTCCCTTACTGTGTTTCTTGCTGTTTTTGCAATATCTACGTAGCAATCTGTGGTGATTTCACCCATTACCGTAATAAGGCCTGTTGTGGCTGTTGTTTCACAGGCAACGTGAGCATTAGGGTCCTGTGCCAATATGGCGTCAAGAATGGAGTCGGAGATACAATCGCAGACCTTGTCCGGATGACCTTCTGTTACTGATTCTGATGTAAAAAGATATTTTCTCATACTGTACCTCAAACCGTATTATTTTATAACTGTTTCAATCTTCATATCGTCAAGAACAGAGTAATCAGAAATGCTGTTGCCTGAAATATCAAGATGTTCAAGATTTCCAAGTGTGGAGATAACGGAAATATCGCTTATTTTGCAGTTTGCAGCCTTAAGCTCCGTAAGGTTAAGGTGTCCGCTTAAGGGAATAAGGTCTGATATTTCGTTGTCTGAAATATTAAGCTTGCCTATTGTTGATATTGACGTAAGGCCGTCTATCTTGTTGATCTTATTATTGGATACGTTTACCTCGGAAAGCCTCTTAAGATTTGAAAGAACGCTTATGCTAACTATTTCGTTGTTGCTTACGTTAAGCTTTGAAATGGAGGTAAGCTTCATAACGGGTGAAAGGGAAGCTATCTTGTTATCCTGCGCATAAAGGGCTGTAAGGGCAGTAAGCTTTTCAACGGCAGCTATATCCTCGATTTCATTGGATGAAATATCAAGGGACGTAAGCTTTGTACATTTCTTCAGTGCTGAAATATCCTTTATTTTGTTTCCTGCAAGATTAAGGCTTGTTACCTTTGTAAGACCCTCAAGAGCCTTTATATCCTCAATTTCATTGTTTGAAAGGTTGAGGGACGTAAGTGATTCGATATTAAGGCTTTCGGGAAGCTTTGTTATCTTGTTTCCTGCAAGCTCAAGAGATGTAAGGTTTATGAGCACTGAAACATTTGTAATATCACTTATATTATTGTTGTTAAGGGTAAGCTTTTCAAGCTCAACAAAGTTTTTGATTACCGTAACGTAGGTGATGGAGCATCCGTCTGCAGAGAAGGACTGCAGAAGCCACATATCTCTGAGGGTGGAAATATCGGATATATCCTTGTTTTGTGAAATATTCAGAGATACCATACCGAGCATATTCTTAAGGGCGGATACGCTTACTATGTTGTTGTTTGATACGTTAAGCACGGATATCTTCGTGCAGCTCTGAAGTGCATAAATGTTTGAAATGTTGTTATCCTGCAGATAAAGCTCGCGGAGATTCTTCATATTTGAAAGAGCGCTTATATCACTTATGTTGCAGCCGGATGCACTTAAGTATTCAAGCTTTGTCATTGAGGAAATAAGAGAAAGGTCTGTCATCTTAATACCGTCAATTTTAAGCTTTACTATGTTTGTCAGAGAAGCAATGGTATCAAGGCCTGTGTGTGTTGTGCCTGTAATATCAAGGTTTTCGAGTGCCTTAAGGCCTGTAAGGAATGAAAGGTCGCCTATTTTGCTGTCTGTAAGTATAAGCTCCTTTATGCTGCCGTTAGAGGAAAGGCCTGCCATGCTGTTTACGGTAGAGGATGTGATGTAAACTGTATTTGCAGAGCATGATGCCATACCCTCAAGTGATTTAATAGTACAGCTCTTGATTTCTACGTTCTCAAGCTTCTTTGACGCTGAAATACCGTTAAGGCTGTCAAGCTTTTCAAATTTCTCAACGTAAACCTTTTCGAGTGCTGTAAGGGGCTTCAAAATCTCAAGGTCCGTTAAGGTAAGAGCATTCATCTCAAGTGAGGTAACAGCGGTGAAATTTGACGTGAAATCCTTTGTAACGCCTGTGCATGAATGGAGTACAAGAGTGTCAATATACTTTAATGCCTCTGTTACCGTTACAGCGGAAACGTCGCAATAATAAAGGTTGAGTATCGTAATAAGCTCTGAGCTGTTAAGTGCGGAAACATCCAATATTTTTCCGTTGGAAACTGTTATGGATTCAAGCTTTACGAATTTTTCAAGGCCCTTGAAGGATTTGATTTCCTTCATGCCCGTTATTGAAAGGGACGTTATGGATTTAACCTGATTTTCTGTGATGTCCTCGGTTTTTATGCTGTATTTTTTCTTAATGAATTCCTTAAGCGCTACATCCTCGAATTCAATTATAGGTGATGTATCGGGTTCTGTCCTGTTTGCAGAGTTTGTACCTATAACTGAAACGATGAATGTAAGACCTAATGTCAATACCAATATTGAAGCAACAATAACTGCAAACGCCTTGTTAGCAGATGCCGTAGATGATTTGCTGACCTTCTTTTTTGATTTACTCAATTTCTACCTCCTGCCCGGGTATAATACACGGACCTTATGAATTATATGATTTTTGTCTTGTAACCTCGAACATTGCAATACCGCCGGCCATGGCAACGTTAAGGGATTCTATTTTTCCGCACATGGGGATGGAAAGAATCATATCCGAAAGCTGTGCAGTGTATGCACTGATACCGTGAGCCTCATTTCCCAATGCAAGCATTAATCGTTCAACAGGTGAAAGGCTTGCAGTATATATATTTTCGCCGTTCATATCAAGAGAAGCAAGTGAATAATCGAATTCATTTATAAGCTCTGAAAGCTCCTCGTATGATATTCCCTCGTATACAGGCATACGGAAAATTGCCCCCATTGCGCTTCTTACTGTTTTCGGTGAAAATACCTCGGCAGAGCCCTTGGACGTTATTATTCCGCAAACACCTGCAGCCTCGGCTGTTCTTATAAGGGTACCGAGATTGCCGCAATCGCTTACACCGTCCAGAAAAAGCACAAGCCCACCCGATGCAAGAATGCTCTGCGGGATTACTTCCGAGGGAAGAGAAAATTGCCCTATTATACCCTGAGGTGTCTGGCAGTCGGATAATTTTTCGAGCACGTTACTGCTTACACATACAACGTCGCAGCTGAGATGCACAAACAGGGGGGAGTATTCCTCCCAAAGCTCATCCAGAATGAAAACAGAGGAAAGGTCAAGACCCGATTCCATAGCCTCAAGAATAAGCTTTATGCCCTCTATCAAAAACTTACCCTGCTCCTTACGGCCTTTTTTTGTAAGAAGCTGGGCGGCAGACTTTATTCTGCTGTTTGACGAGCTTGTTATAGGTGTGTTATCCATATCCGTTATCAAACGGGAAAACCCCGCTGTATTGAAACTCCCATCGGTAATATATATATTTTAACATTATATATTAGTCGGTATATTTTTTCAAGTAAGCGGGGTACTGTTGTTGTTAAATTTGAATGAATTATAGGCGCTTTATCAGAATTTTCTGTCTGAAATATATTCGGCAAGCCACACGAAAAATCCGGTATCTGCATTTATTCTGCTTATAGCCTCTATGGCCTCTCTTGTGTACCTGTCAACAAGCTCACGGGCCTTATCAATTCCGTAAAGAGAAACGAATGTAAGCTTGCCTACGTCCATATCCTTGCCGGGGGTTTTGCCCAATGTTTCCTTGTCGGAAACTACGTCTAAAATGTCGTCGGTTATCTGGAAGGTAAGGCCTATACAGCTTGCATATTTGTCTATAATTTGACACTCCTCATCACTTGCACCTGCTGCGTATGCACCTGCAAGCATTGCGGCCTTAAGTAGGGCGGCTGTTTTTTTCTCGTGTATGGTGTAGAGAAGGTCCTCGCATTGCTTATCACTGTTTTCGTAAAGCACGTCAAGGGTTTGTCCGCCTATCATATTCTTAAGGCCTGTTGCCCTTGATATAACCTCTGCGGCCTTAAGTATATTCATATCCCCCGTGATAAGGGCTTCATTAATCATTATTTCATTGGCATAATTAAGAAGAGCATCCCCTGCAAGAATAGCAATAGCCTCGCCGTAGACCACGTGGCAGGTTTTTCTTCCGCGCCTGTAATCGTCGTTATCCATTGCGGGAAGGTCGTCGTGTATAAGAGAGGAGGTGTGTATCATTTCAATAGCCTGGGCAAGCACGTCCACGCTTTTATCCTCTCTGCCGAAAATTCTTGCAGCCTCCCTTAAAATTACGGGACGAAGCCTCTTACCTCCCGCAAGAAGGCTGTATTTCATAGGCTCCTTTATCTCATTGGGCGCATCCGTGGCACAGTCTATGGCACAGGGGAGAATAGAATCAATATAATTGGATTTTTCCGTAAGATATTTAACGTAATCTGTATTACTGTTCATTGTCGTTAACCTCAAATGGTGTAAATATTATTTCGCCGTCCTGTGATTTTGAAAGTATTTTAACTCTCTCCTCAAGTGCGGAGAGCTTTTCACGGCAAAGCCTGTATAAGGATACACCCTCTTCAAAAAGAACAACGGTTTCCTCTACGTCCATGCCTGCATTTTCCAATAATCCCTGTATTTCCTCAAGGCGGGCAATCGCCTCGTCTACTGTGTATGAATTTATATCCTTTTTATCCATATTTACGTCCTCATTTATTCCTTTGCTCTGTATTATTTACAGTACAGCTTATATCTCCGTCTGTTACCTTAAGGGATATGATATCTCCCTTTTCCACATCGTGTACGCTTTTTACGGCGGCTTTACCCTTGAAGGGTATTGCATAACCTCTCGAAAGAATTTTGAGAGGGCTTAGCATATCTATTTGACCGCCAACCACGGCAACACGCGCGCTTGCCGAATCTAACCTGCGCTGTACCCGGGTGTGTATGGAGGACATAAGGTTATCCAATGTTTGCGCCGTTTTATCAATATTGTAATAGGGGCTTTTCATGGCGGCACTGCTCATCGTATAAGTAATTCGTCTGCTTCGCTCCTTTATTGCAGTAGATACGTATGCCTCGCAATTTTTCATTATATCCGATATTTTAGATAATGCTGCATCTCTTTCGGCACATACAAGCTCTGCGGCGGCAGAGGGCGTAGGCGCCCTTAAATCAGCGGCAAAATCGCAAAGCGTAAAGTCTGTTTCGTGGCCTACTCCCGTTATTACGGGAATATTACTGTTATATACAGCCCGAACAACGTCCTCGCTGTTGAATGCCCAAAGGTCCTCTATGGAGCCTCCGCCTCTTGCAAGAATTATTGTATCCGTATCACTGAATATAGAGTTTACAAAGGCTATTGCCTTTGATATTTGCATAGGGGCCGCATCTCCCTGTACCTGTACGGGGATCACCCTTATTTCACATTGAGGAGAACGCCTTGACGTTACGTTTATAATATCTCTTATTGCGGCGCCTGTTGGCGAGGTTATAACGGCAACCTTACGGGGGAATTTTTTAATAGGCTTTTTGTGAGCGCTGTCAAAAAGACCCTCCTCGTTAAGCCTTGCCTTAAGCCTTTCAAGGGCCTCAAGCACCTCACCGTCCCCTGCGGGCTTAATTTTGTAGACGTATATCTGAAACTGACCGTCCCTTTCATACACTGAAACAGTACCCGAAACGGTAATCTGAAGACCCTCCTTAAGCTCAAAATCAAGCCTTGAATTGTATTGCTTGAAGAAGGAGCAGCTTACCCTTGCCTTGCTATCCTTCAACGTAAAATATATATGTCCTGATGAATGGCGCTTGAGGTTTGAAATTTCCCCCGAAACGTCCACCATAGACAAAAGTATATCGTTTTGAAGAAGCCTTGAGGCGTACCTGTTCAGCTCGTAGACAGTCATGGAATTCTGCATCTTAATCTCCGTTTTGTCCGAATAATTTATATGCCCTTGCCGCAATTAAGGATACGCCCATAGCGTTATCGGTACAGTATTGGGGGTCGGCAAAATGCGTTTCTACCCCTACCTTTTTCAGAAGGAGAGAGGTGTTTTCACGAATAATATTATTTGACGAAACTCCCCCTGCAAAAACACAGCTTTTTATGCCTGTTTTTTCACAGTGAAAGCCTATCCACTTTGCAAGAAGCCTGGATAAATACATAAAAAGCATATATGAGATATGGGGAGCATTTCCTGTTAAGCATAAATCACCGAAGGCGCGCTCTGCCCCTGAAAGGCTTATGTCCCCGTTATAAAGCTTTACGCCTAAAGGTAAAGTGTCATCACAGGGTACGGCCATAGCGGAAAGCTCTTTTCCGGCAGGGAAGGAGCATCCCAGCTTTACGCCGATCCTGTCAACAAATTGCCCGATATTAAGGTCTGTTGTGGCGGAAAGTATTTTTGTTTTGTATCCCGCGCCCTGTGGTTCTGTAAGAAGAAGCTCTGTTGTACCCCCTGAAAGATGCAGGGATATAAAGCCTTCTCCCTGGGCTATGGGATAACCGCAGGAATATAGGGCAGCCTCAATATGCCCCTCCTGATGAGTTGTGTTATAGCAGGGTACACCCAGAGATGAAGCAAGGGAGTGCGCTGCAGTATGGCCTGCCTCAAATACAGGGAGATATGAGCCCTCCTGCCTTCTGGGTACAGCGGAAACGCCTACTGCGCAAATATTACCCCTTGCCTGGGGAATTTGAAGAAAAAGCTCCTCAATTACGTTGGGGAGCGCTTTAATGTGTGAAAAAAGAGCAGTTTCCTGGCGCAACCCACGTTCGCCTTTTGGGGTTGCAAGAAGCCTGCACGAGCTTGCCTGCACCTTGCCGTTTTCATCTGAAATGGCTACGGAGGTTGTATAGCAGCTCGTGTCAAATCCTATGATATAGCTCATATCTGTGTTGTGTTACCTTTAAGTTCTTTCCAGTATGCGGCTAATACACCGTTAACGAATGCTCTGGATTTATCCGTTGAATATTTCTTTACAAGCTCTACTGCCTCGTTGATGCTTATGCTGTCCGGCACAGTATCGGAAAGATAGGTAAGCTCGTAGATACAGTATCTCAAAACAGCAAGATCAACCTTGGTAATTCTTTCCAGGGACCATTCCTGGGCATGCTTTTCGATAATGGAGTCAATTTCATCACGCTTTTCGTTTACACCCTTGAATACAGCGTGTATGTACTGTGTTTCGCTTTCGGAAAGTGATGAGAAAAGCTTTGTAACAGCCTCACTGTCAGCAGGTAATGAATTTTCATTTGCTGACATATATTGCTCAAGTGTTTGCTTTACGTCAGCCTCGTTATGAAACTCAAGCTGAAAAAGAAGCATAAATATTATTTCACGAATTTCTCTTCTTGTCATATGTACGGTCTTTTCTATATGCGATTATTGCTCTGTTAACCCAGCAAAATATCTGTATCGTCCTGCTCTACAATGGGAGCGGCAGCTGCGGGGGCAGCATCCTCTACCTTTATAGTAACCTCATTTGAACCATATATTACCTCAGCCTCTGCTGTTGCTTCAGCCTCTGGCTGTGCTTTTTTGGAAACGGGAGGAAGCTCTGTTGGTCTGTTTGATACGGTGATGGGAGCGGCCTCAACGCAAACCAGGCGAATCTGATCTACACAAATACCGGATTTCTCTTCTACAAACTGCTTTACAAGAGATTTGATGCTTGTTAAAAGCTCGGGAGTATTTATGCCAACGGGAGCAAAAATCTTGCCGAATACAACAACACCTGTACGCGTGGCCTTTATACGCACCTTAAGGTTTTTAACGTCGGGGAAGCTTAATATAGCCATTTTTACAATGTTGTCTATCGCGCTTACGGAAATGAAAATCTCCCCATCCTCATCGTTGTTGATAAGGCAGGACTGGATTTTATCCTTCCTGGGGCGCATAAACAAAAGCTTGATACCCACGAAGAGCAAAAGGCAAACAAGCGCGGACATAATAACCACAGTAAGCCAGCCTCTGGGAGTGCTCTGGATAACAGCGGTAATTTGTTCTATGGAAACAACGCCGATTACAACAACGGCAAACAAGCCGGCAAAGGCTATGAACACAAGGCCTGCCAGCAGAAGTAAAAGCCTGTCTATAAACTTCATTTCTTGTTTTCTCCCTTCGGTGTATCCTTCTTAAATGTCAGCTGAAGAATAGTTACGTCTACTCTTGCAACGTTAAGCCCTGTCATGGTCTGGATAGCGTTCTTGATAGCATTCTGAACCTCTTTGGATTTTGCCTGAATGGCTATGCCAAAAAGCATGGAAACGTTGATGCTTACGTAAACGTTACCCTCCTTAAGCTCTACTTTAATGGAACGTGCAATATTTTTTGCGTTGCTTCTGTCTATAAATTCAATGGGAAGCTTATCTCCGATAAGAACGCCGTCAATATCGCAAAGGGCCATACCGGCAATTATAGCGATAACGTCGTTTGATATTTTAATTTCACCGGGAAATTCTTCGTTCATACCAGGTATTTTCATTTCTTCGGACATATTATTACCCTCCTGAGAGTTAAATTACTTATATTAATGTATATAGACCTATACGCTGTGATTATAACATAGTGCGTGTCAAAAATCAATTAATTTACGGCTTGTGTTTGCCTGTATTACCAATATTTTTTAAGCTTCTTTTTCAGGGCAAAAAAAGGCACGGTTTTTATACCGTGCCAATAATTTTTAGTAGTGTATCAAAGAAGCTCTTTTCTTATTTCCTCGTCTGTTAAGGGGGAGATGCTTGCAGGGGGAACATCGAATACCGTTTTTGCACCGAAGCTGCCCTGTCTGTACATCTTGTATGCGCCTCTTGCGTATGCTACAAGAACGCTTGAGGTAAATTCAGGGTTGGAGCCGAGCTTAAGAGAAAACTCTATTATCTGCTTTGTTTCCTGATTTTTACCCGTAACGCCGCTTCTTATAACAAAGCCTCCGTGGGGAAGAGCCTTATGGTCCCTTTCCATTTCCTCCATGGAAATAAAGTTAACGGTTGTGTCGTAATCTGCAAAATAGTTGGGCATTGTTACGATTTCGCGCTCAATGCGCTCCTTATCAGCGCCATTCTCGGCAACAACATAGCACAAGCGCGTGTGCTTTTGTCTTGTTGTAAGCTGTGGCTGATCACCCATACGCACTGCCTCGACAGCCTCCTCAACAGGGACTGTATATTGCCTTGCATCAACAACGCCGCTTATTCTTCTTATTGCGTCGGAATGACCCTGGCTTACGCCCTTACCCCAGAACGTATAGGTCTGACCGTTGGGGATAATGCTCTGTGAATAAAGCCTGTTTATTGAAAATAAACCGGGGTCCCAGCCGACGGATATAATGCTTACGTGCTTTGATTCTGATGCAGATGCATTTACGCTTGCAAAATATTCCGGGATTTTTGCGTGAGTATCAAAGCTGTCTACCGTATTGAAGTATTTTGCGAAGTAGGGCGTCTGCCTGGGTAAATCTGTGGCGCTTCCTCCGCAAAGTATCATTACGTCTATATCGTTCTGCATATTCAATGCATCGTCTGTGTGGTAGACGGGAGTATTCTCAAATACTGTACTGAGGCTTTCGGGGCTTCTTCTTGTGAAAACACCTACAACCTCCATATCGCTGCACTGCCTTGCAGCAAGCTCAACACCCTTTCCAAGGTTACCGTATCCAACAATTCCTATTCTGATTTTTTCCATTTTAATAACCATGGCTTTCGTTTGCGGAAAGCCTTCCTTTCTTGGGGGATTGGGGCTGGATTTGCGTCGCAAAATCGCCTCAGCGACCGTGGCGAAAGCCACAAAACCCGTGTGAAAAAGTATTTTCACGCTATTCTCTTATTTTTCATAAAGATTCCTTTGCGGATGCAAAATATCTGCGTCAAGGTAAGAAAATAACGAAATGATTATACTTTTACTGCGTGAAGATGTCAAGAAAAAAACAAAACGTATATGCTTTGCCATATTGACATAGCATAGCACATAATATAAAATGACATAAAATTAAATTGTAAAGGAATACAACGTGAAAAGGAAAATAATTTTCTGCATTGTTTTTGTTATATTGATTTTGTGCACGGCAGGCTGTACAGGGCCTACGGTAACACCCTCGGCAACCCCTGACGCGCTTACAAGCCTTCCCGAAAGCATTATGGGCTTTTGGCAGGAGGCTGACGGTGATAAATACGTAGGCGTTTCAACGGCTGAAGATGGCGAAAACACGGTGTTTATACATGGAGAATGGGGTGAGGGAATACTTATAGCGGGTAAAATCACCCACGTAACCGTTACCGAGGAAAGCGTGTACGGCTTCAATGTTTTTTCCACGGAAAACGGTGATACGGAATACAGTATCGGTATAAGGGCTGAGATTACTGATGAGGAAAAAACAATATATGTCAAGGCGGCAGAATACGGTAACGAGGCAAAATATATTTTTGCAGGCGCTACCTATGATGATGCTCTTGAGTTCTACAACGGTATGAATTCCGATACAGATAACGGCGGAGAAAATAACGGCAACGGCGGAAATCCCGATAACGGCACGGTAAATATACCCAATGAAATTAAGGGCTGGTGGCAAGGGGAGGAAGCCGGCTTTATAAGCTTTGAATATATAAATGATGAATGGATTTATACAGAGGGAATATGGGATTCTGATTTTGAACGCTCATACAAGGTAGTCGGTATATACAGTGAAGGTGATACTGTTTTAAGGCTCGAGGCAGAAATTCTGGGAGGATATACAACAGACGGTCAGTGTGTAATATACGTTGATACCGAGGGTGTTTCTCAGGGCATTATTGAAATCAAGGCATCGGATTCCATAGTGTTTTCTAAGTATAAATATTCGGGAAAAACCGAGGATGAGGCATACGGCTTTTATGAGGATTCAGTAAACGTATCTGCTGTATTTCCCGGCGTGCTTCTGGGCTGATGGAATTCTGATGACGGTGCATTTATAAGCTTTACGAATACAGACGGTATGTTTTTCCTTCTGGAGGGAATGTGGGACAGTGAGGCTTACAGAGGAAACGGTGAAATAATTTTCGTTAAGAATACCGAAAACTCAGTGCTTCTCACAGTGTATTACGAGGCCTTTGAGGGCGACGACGTAACAGGACCTACGGATGAGGACACCGTTATTTACGAGGTGATAATGTCGGCCCTTGAGAGTGAAAATAAAATAACTGTAAAGGATGAGGAATTAAATGAAAGGGTGTATTCCTTTGCGGGAAGCTCCTTTGATATTGCTTACAGCGAGTATATAAAAAATCTCTATGATATTGAGGAAAGCACAGCAGATTATATTGTAAGCAGAGTAAAGGGATATTGGTGCTCGGATCCTGATTCGTATTTGTGCTTTGCTGTTGAGGGTACGGATAACGTTGTATATCAGGAGCAATGGTGGAATGAGGTTTCCGGGGACGTTAAGGGAAAAATCACAGGCGGCGCAAAAATAAATAACGACCTGTGGCTGCTTATTGTTGAGTATTACAGCGAAAACGATACTCAACCGTATATGGTACAGTTTATAACCCTTGATATATCAATGATTTCCTCTGATATAATTTCAATTTCAACGGATAGCTCCGAAATGCTGGAATTCACTTATGCCGGGGTGGACCATGATTCCGCCTACGAAAACGTACACGGAGAATAAAAAAATGCCCCGCACTTACAA
>SVGI01000038.1 GCA_015056385.1 Clostridiales bacterium | reverse complement strand
TGCAGAGCCTGAAGAGGCGCATATACCGTTCATATCAAGAAGAAGGAGAAGAGATTCACCCTCTACACCGTAAAACGAAAAGTTCGCATTACCCGGCATGCGCATATCCCTGTCGCCGTTAAGTCTTGAATACGGAATTGCGGAAAGGATACTGTCTATAAGCCTGTTCCTCATTTTCACAAGGCGCTCTGATTCAGAATCTATTTTTGAAACTGCAATCTTAAGAGCCTCCGCCATAGCCGCTATTCCGCCGAGATTTTCTGTGCCGGCGCGCTTTCCTCTTTCCTGACCGCCACCCTCAATAAGATTTTCAAGAATAATACCACGCCTTACACACAAGGCACCTACGCCCTTGGGGCCGTGGAACTTATGTGACGAGATAGAAAGCATATCTATCTTCTGGGCATGCATATCTATTTTTATATGACCGGCCGCCTGTACTGCGTCTGTGTGAAAAAGCACACCTGCCTCACGGCATATACTGCCTATTTCACTTATAGGCATTACTGTACCTATTTCGTTATTGGCATACATTATCGTAACAAGAGCCGTATCACTTCTTATAGCGTTCTTAACCTGCTCGGGTGATATAAGCCCCTGTTTATCTACGGGAAGATAAGTAACCTCGTAACCGTTTCTTTCAAGCTTTTGTAATGCATGAAGCACAGCGTGATGCTCAAACACAGTTGATATTATATGCTTCTTGCCCTTTTTTGCACCGAATTTCGCCGCAGAAACAATAGCCCAATTATCCGCCTCAGAGCCGCCGGATGTAAAATAAACCTCTTTAGCAGTGCAGCCAAGGCTTGCGGCAACACTTTCCCTCATAGCCTCAAGCTCTCCTGCAGCATTTCTGCCCAGGGAATATATACTTGAGGGGTTTCCGAATTTTTCTGTCAAATACGGCAACATCGCATTGACAGCCTCATCGCTCATTCTTGTTGTTGCAGCATTATCAACATATATCATATTTTTTCAGCTTTCTGTTATATTCATTAATTAAGGGTGTACAGCATATCCATCCTACTCCACACCTTGTATATTATACCACAAGATATCCTCTCATGCAATTAATGTTATAATATTATATAATTTGAAATAAGATTTTATCTGTGATATAATCACCAAAAGTTCTATTTTTTATATTGGGAGGACGGCGTACCCGCCGCAAAATTATGGTTCAAAAAAAACAACCGCCTAAAAAAAGTTCAAAGAAAAATAAAGAGGACTTAGCATCATATTCCATTATTGCAGTGCTTATCATTGCAATAATCATAGTTTTAATAATTAAATTTTCCACCGGAGGAAGCACAACAGAGCAGCCGGATTTACCCTCCTCATCCCCTACCCAGCAGGCAGCATCCCCTACGCCTATAATTACCCCTGATGTAATGCCCACCATAACTCCCGCGGCTCCACCAACACCTACACCTACACTTATCCCCTCGAAGCCCTCCGAGGGTGTAATATTCGCAGACGGCAAGCTTGACGATGGTGCCATAGCCCTTCTTAAGAGCTACATGAATACATGTTTTGATTCTCTTGTAACATTAAGAAGCGAGGATATTACACATCTTTTTGCAGACAACGCCTACGAGCAGGCCGCCCTCAACCAGGCAGGAAACGATTTTCTTGTTTACAGGCGCAAGACCTCACGTACGGATTTAAGGCTGACATATTACAGCTACGAGCTGAACTGTACTAAAATAACTACGGCAGATGATGAAATAACAATACTCGCCAGTGAGAATAATACCCAATGCTTTGCTATGCTTAAGGGCACGGAATCCAAGAGCGAGGATATAGAACATACCTTTGTTATAAAGAAAATCAATGGCGAATATAAAATCGTATCCCATACAAAGGAAGAGGACCATATCTCTGCTGTTGAATCACTTTACACCTTTACGGGCTCCAACAACAAGGCAGAAATAGATTCTGCTATGAGCAACGTTCTTGAGACCTTAAAGGAAAGAATAGACGATATAAATATCCAGATCGACCATGCTTATAATGAGTATATAAACGATACGCCTGCCTACGGCAGCATAGAATTCGACCACGCTTATGACAGAGAGGCCGCCGCCCGTTACGCCATTGAATACGCCCTTGTGCGAAACGATGAATGGACTGCCTATGACGCATACGGCGGCAACTGCCAGAACTATTCATCACAGTGTGTTTTTAACGGCGGTATTCCTATGGATTACGACGGGTATCATATGTGGAAGCACTATTCCTCAACGGTAAACGCCGAAAACGAGGCCAAGGGGCGCACACCCTCATGGACGGGTGTAAACCAATTCTATTCCTACGTTAAAAATAACAAGGGCTACGGCATGGTGGCGCTTGCAGACTGTAACCTTTACTCCGCAGAGCCCGGGGATATAATACAGTTCGGTAATGCAGATTCGTGGACACATTCCGTAGTTGTTTCCCAGGTGGTGTACGATGAGGACGGCAGGGTTATAGATATAATCATCTGCTCCAATACAACAGACAGGCAGAACTACCCGATGTCTGCATATTCAACGGTAGGCGTAAGGCTTATAAAAATATTCGGTTGGAATAACTGATAAAATATAACTGAAGGAAAAGCAATCACATTACATATTATGGCATGGCGTGGTAATAATATCATTCATGCCATATTATACATTGCTTATAAATCTTATTATGAATACGTCAAAAAAGCATACGGTGGGAGTAATATCTTTATTTACTCTCGTTTTTCTCACCCTTGCCCTTTTCTTTTCACTGTGCCTTACAAGTATAATATACGAGGCAATATTGGGAAGGCGTATAAACAGTCGTACAGAGCAAAACGCTGTAAGCTTTTATATGTTTGATTCTATGACGAGGCTCCCCGTTTCATTTAAGACAAAGGGGAACGTATCCTTAAACGGGTATATATATTCCTCTAAAAGCACTCCATGCAGCAAGGATACCCTTATAGTTTTTTCCCACGGAATAATGTGTATGGAAAGCGATTACCTTTTTGAGATAGAAATGCTTACTCAAAGCGGGTACGAGGTTTTTGCCTACGACTGCACAGGAACCGGTATAAGCGGCGGCAAAAAGCTTATGGGTCTTTCCTATTCAACTGTGGACCTTGAGTATGCCCTTAAATACATCTCACAGCACAGTGAGCTTTCCAAAAGAGAAATTATTCTATACGGCCATTCCTGGGGCGCATTTGCAGCAGCTGCAGTACTGAACAATTCCCATCCGGAAGTAAGGGCCGTGGTATGCCGTTCAGGCTTTAACGAGCCATTATCTATGCTAATGAGCCAATCGGTAAAATATGCAGGAGAGGGTGTAAAAATCACACAGCCCCTCGTAAGCATATACGAATGGCTTAAATCAGGCGCATATTCCCAATATACCGCTGTGGATGGGCTCAACAATTCACAGATACCTGCTCTTATTCTTCAGGGAACAGAGGATACTCTTGTAACCCTGGACCAGAGCATTGCAGGGCAAAGGGAGCATATTACAAACCCCAGGGTCCAGATAGAAATAATAGAGGGTAAGGGCCACGGTGTGCTTCTTGCCGACGAGGCTATTCAATATAAAAATGAGCAGGAAGAAATATACAATAATCTTTTGAGTGAGTATTCAGGCAACATTCCCCAAAACGAGCTTGATGAATATTACAGCGAATACGACGTTTATAAAAGTCAAAAGATCGACAACGACGTTGCCGATCTTATAGTAGGCTTTATTAACAGCGCCCTTGCCAACTGACAAGGGTTTTTTATTCTGATTTTACAGGGCAAAGCCTGCGCTTTGAATATATAAGCATTGAGAAAAGGCAGGAAACAATTACACCGCCTGCGCATATTGCTACCTTGATTATATCCTGCATATATCCCCCTGCAATATCCATAGCATTAAAATAGAAGTACGGTGAAAAATATCTCCATATAGCGTCCACAGGCAGGAATCTGCATGCAATACCACCGCCCATTATTACAATTATAAATGCCAATGATATAAGCACAGGACCCGTAGGTCTTGCAAACATCGAGGAAAAGAACATTCCCAGAGCAAATACAAGGGCTTCGCCCAGCATATGAAACAATAATATTTTGTAGGTTTCGCCAAGGAACGAATAAAGCTCCGTAAAGGACCTTACACATATAGAACGCGAGGCTATCACAAGGCAGTAAATTATTGCATTAAATATTATAATTCCCAATAATCCCGATAAAAGCTTATATGCCACAAGGGCTGATCTTTTTATATTCATCGAATACTGCCATTTGGTGTATCCGTGATATTCATCAGAATATATTATCTTTATACCCTTTGCAAAAAATATTATAAGAGCAGCAAAATATACAATCTGAAGCATTGCGGCAGCTATATTCGCCCATTTCGTATAATCATATACAGAGCCTATATAAAGCGCCTTAAGAATATATTCGGGTACAACAGAAATCAAATCTGCAGGAAGCTTTACAAGCCCCATATTGATAAGAGCAAAAAGCACCAACGGCACACTTGCCAATACCCCTAATATTATTGATGAAATTATAAAGCCACCGGAGCTTCTTCTAAATTCCAGAGAAAACATAACATCAACCGCCTTCTAAAAATCACTTTATATCCGTAATGTAAATATCCTGAATATTGCATCTCATAAGGGAAATAACAAGTATATTTATATCTCCCTGATACGTAAACGAAACGCCCTCATCCCCCCATACTACATCCTGGGGATTCAGCCTGCTGAACATAGCGGGCTCCATATACTTACATATAACGGTAACTCTCTTTTTGGGAATATAATCCGGCAGACGGTTGTAAACGTTATCAAGCTCGTGCATACCCTGCGTAACGTAGCTAAGCTCTGTAGCATTATTAACGTCGTTGTTTATTATTGTGTAATCAGCGGCACCACCTACGCCGTATTCGTAAGTAAGGGGCGCATCTTCCCCGTCATCACTTATGCTGTAAGGAGATTCTCCTGACAGCGTTGATATATTCTCGTTATCAATATCATCCTGAGTAACCTCAAGGGTAGGCTGCTCGGGGATATATTCCGACGTAGCTTCTTTTTCGTCCTCTGCCTTGTTTTTCTGCTTAAGAGGAGGCATTTCATTAAAGAAAGCAACCCTTCCCCCGTCAAGCTTCATTATGTGGGTGGCTATGCTGGGAACGTCCCTTGCATCAGAGCAGGCAATTATAATAGTAGCACCGCCTGCCACCTCCGTTTTAATAAGCTCAAGTATTTTCTTTTTGTATGCGTTGGTTACACCCCTGAACGGCTCATCCATAAGAAGGATAGTGGGGTGGCCTATAACGGCCATGGCTATACCGACCATTTTCTTTTTGGATTCGGAAAGCATTCTTACAGATGAGGCTGCGTCTATATCAACGTCATCCAGCCATGAGAGAATATCGGGGACACTTGCCTGGGCACCTTTTTTTCTTGCGGCAAGTCTTATAAGGGACCTGACTGTTGCCTTGGGATAATACTGAGGCTCCTCAGGAGCGTAGCCCATAGTAGTCTTTTCATCCTCCCCCTCCCCGTTAACAAAATCCATAACGCCATCCGAGGGAGTGTGCATACCGAAAATTGTTTCCAGCAAAACAGACTTACCGGAGCCCGTTGCCCCGTAAACGCACAGAAACGAGCCATGCCCCAGCGTAAAGGAAACATGATCCAGATACTGTACCCTTTCTTTTTCAACACATAAGCTTTTCAGAAGAATTTCTTTCATAAGATAATCCGTTTCATAAAATCGGTATAAGTATAAATCGACTGATTATACTACTACTCATATAATGATATTTTAACAAATATACAACCAAGTGTCAAATAATTCGACAAAAAAGGAGGAGTATAACCACTCCTCCTTGTGTTTTTGCAGATTTTTGTATTATTCTCCTATAAGCGCTGCATCTGCATTGTCAACGTCGTGAAGCTTGATAACCTGCTTTTTCCACTTACCCAGCGCAAAGAATACAAGGCTTACCAAAAGAGCAGCACCTGAAGCTACAGGAGCGCCCAAGCCCACACCAAACAATCCCATAGACATCACCATACCAAATACGTAGGATGCAGGTATTCTTATGAGAACGGAAGACATCATACCGTTTATAAGTGAGAACGTAGTATGACCGGAGCCTATATAAAGACCGTTAAGGCAGAATACCAACGGAACTATAAGATAATCGTAGCTGAATGACCTCATATATTCAGCGCCGGAAACAAGCAATGTGGGGTCGTCATCAAATATCATAAGTATTTCCTCGGGGAAAATCTGCGCTAAAGCAAATATTACAATACTGAATATATACGCAATACCCGTTCCGTAGAAAAGTATCTGCCTGGCTCTCTTATATTCGCCTGCGCCTATATTCTGCGCTACCATTGCAGAAATAGCCGCACTCATTGCAGCAGCGGGAAGAATTGCAAATCCGTTAAATTTACCCACCGCGCCTACCGCCGCAGACGCCACAACACCAAAGGTATTTACCAATGCCGTTATGAAAAGGAAGGAAATACTGGTAGCGCCGTTCTGTATGCAGTTAGGGAGACCTACCTTAACAATAGCCTTGAGCCTATCCTTATGTATTTTCATCTCTTTGGGCTTAAAACTAAATACGAAATCGTTTCTCTTGAGATATATAATACAAAGGAGTGAGCTTATTGCCTGGGAGACAACGGTTGCTATTGCAGCACCAAGAGCCTTCATACCAAAAGCACCAACCAGAAGCAGATCCAGGATAACATTTACCACACACGCAATAGTAACAAAATACAATGGATGCTTACTGTCTCCCATACCTCTCATTACAGAGCTTAAGGCATTATATATGAATATAAATATAGTACCCAGCATTGTAACGAAGAAATACTCCTTCGCCTCTGAAAATGATTCCTCGGGAGTCTTGATAACCTTGAGCAGAGGTGTTTGCACCGCTATCATAACAACAGTTATAATCACAGCAAGAAAAACAAGCGTAGTAAAAAGGGTATTTATAGTTTCCTTGAGAGCTTTTTTATTGCCCGCGCCCATATATTGACCTACAAGCACCGTAGCGCCAACCGTAAGGCCAAACACCATGTTTGTTATAAGAAAGGTTACCTGTGAGCCTATATTGACGCCGGACATACTTACCGTTCCTGCAAAACGGCCGACTATTATCATATCGGCAACACTATAAAAGGATTGCACAACGTTAGACAGCAAAACAGGCAACGAAAAGAGTATCAGCTGCTTAATAACACTGTCCTTCGTGAGATCATTTGTAAATTTACTCATTTAACAATTAAACCTTATATGTATTTCATTAAGATGGGACAAGGTATATCAAATACCTCGTCCCATATATTACAAAAATTAATCTGCGTTTTCAATGCCGACGCAAACTGCGTCTGCCATTCTTACTGTCTGAGCTGCGATTTCTTCGCTGAGCGCCTGAGATTCACTTACGTTCATAAGGTCGCTGCACAAGGGATATTCTGCAATTATATCAACGCCCTCGTTTTCCACCATAGCAATAGCCTCTTCACCGTCGAAAAGCTGTGTTTTCTCACCGCAGCGGGGGCAAACCGTGTAAGCCATATTCTCAACAACACCGTAAACGTTTACCTGAAGCGTATGAAGCATTTTGATTGCTTTATCTACGATAACGGAAACCATTTTCTGGGGAAGCGATACAACAACTGCGCCGTCTATGGGCATCTGCTGCATAACAGTAAGCATAACGTCGCCTGTTCCCGGAGGAAGGTCTACTACGAGAAAATCTATCTCACCCCAGATAACGTCTGTCCAGAACTGCTTTACCGCACCGGAGATAAGTGGGCCGCGCCAGATAACGGGCTGTGTTTCCTCTGCGAGAAAATAATTCAGGGACATTGATTTGATGCCATCCGGAGATTCAACAGGGATTATCTCGTTATCAATCATCTGGGCCATCTCACCAACTGTACCGAGCAATCTCGGAACGCTGGGGCCTGTTATATCTGCGTCAAGCACACCAACTGAATAGCCTCTTCTTTTAAGCTCACGTGCAAGTAAAACGGAAATTGTAGATTTACCTACACCGCCCTTACCGCTTACAACGGCAATAACGCGCTTTATCTTGTTTTTAGGATTGTACTCAATCTGAATTTCATCGCAAGCACCCTTTGACTGGCATGTGCTGCCAGAGGGGCATGTATCACATTTACTGCTCATATTTATTTCCTCTTATTTCATCATACTTTTTCTGTATTTTTCCGCATCCCAGTTTTTAATAACAGCAACGTCGGAAAGCTTCATAGGTGAAACCGTAAGCCCGCATTTTTCCAATGCATCCATAATATACATAAATGCAACCAGCGTTTCCTCCATTGTAAGGGCTGTATCCTCTGTTGCCTTGTATATTACCCTGCCTGTTTCAACGTCTATTTTAATAGCGCCATCCCCGTTAAGGTCTGTTATTTTTTCATCGTCGATATACACTATCTGATCGGGATAAAGCATCTTGGAGAAATATCCAAGGTCCTTTGCGTACTTTTTAATGCTCTCTGCTGCAAACGCCGTTGCGGAGGCATAGGTTTCTTCATCCACCTTTTCGATATTTACCTCGGGGTATTTATCAAGCTTGAGGTATTCGGCTATTGCCATATTAACCTCGTCGTGAAGGCGTACGCATTCCTCAGCATCGTCATTTGTTACTATTATACCGTGATTACCCATAAAAATTATTTCAGGGTAAATTCCGTTTTTATCCTCGTAGCTTTCTGCTGTCTGCTGGATAAGCTTTGAAAGGTCATATCCCGGCATAACGTAGTCTACCCAGATATAACCGCGCTTATGCCCCGCAAAAAGCTTATCTGCTATGGATCGGCCCTCCTTGGTGCAGGTAAGAATATTCGCATAAACAGAGTGTGTATGAACTACACAGCGCTTAAGAACTGCATGAAAGCCCGTTTCAACAGAGGGCTTCATTGTTTTTATACCGTCTATCTCGATAACCTGTGATTTAACGAAATCGTTAAAGGGCTTATCTCCCTCTCCGCCGGGGGCGTGAATGATATTATTAAGATAGTCCACCGCTGTTTCGTAATTTACTACGGCAAAGCCGTAATTGTTTGTAACGCCGTTAAGCTTACATCCCGAGGCCTTTATTGCCATTTCCATATCGGATACCTTTACAGAGGTATTTCCGCCGCCGCCCTGGATATAATCCTTACGGTCTCCCACTTCACGTGAGATATAAGCCATATCATCAAATCTTTCAAATCCCATAATAACACTTCCAATCTATTTTTCAAAGGGTGATTTGTGAAATTTACCAAAGGACATTATACCATAATAAAGCCCCTTTTTCAACATTAACCCTTTCATACAAAACTTATTTACATATAAAAAGGGGTAATAACTTACCCCTTTAACCTTTATTTATCCTCGTCAACAGTATATGTAAGCGACGTATTTATTTCAGGCTTAAACAGCTGCCTGTTGTGAAGCGACCATACCCTTTCCGAAAAGGCGCCGTCTCCCACGTGAGAAAGAACAGCCTCCATATCGTAAAGCCTTGCATCCAAAACGTCAAGATAATGCAAAACCTCCGCCTCCTTAAACATAGGTTTAAGAGGGCTGCCGTATTCCGGCTCGTAATGATGGGTGTATATCATGTGCTGAAGGGCTGTTATTATATTTTCATCAATACCGAGCCTTCTGCCAACACGTTCAACGGTACGTATACCGAGAATTATATGCCCCAAAAGCTTGCCCGGCTGGGTATAATCCTGAGTAATACCAAGCTCTGTAGAATCAAGCTCTGTTGTTTTTTCCATATCGTGAAGTATTACCCCTGCATAAAGAAGGTCGCTGTCTATGCCGTCGTAAACCTCCATTATTTTATCTGCCATACGGAGCATGGTGGTGGTGTGATAAAGTAAGCCCCCCTGTATGGAATGGTGATTTGTCTTTGCCGCAGGATAATACATAAGCTTTTCCTTTTTCTCGGCAATTATTTCATTAACTAAAAGAGATATCTGGTTGTTGCGAATACGGGATGCGTAGGTCTGAAGAAGAGCAAACATCTCCTGGGCGCTTCTGGGTGCAGAGGAAACAAAATCCCTTGGGAAAACCTTGTCGTCTTCAGTTGCAGCGCGGATTTTTTCAATAGTCATCTGCTGCTGATTGTTCCAGCTTCTTACCTGCCCACGAACCTTAACTATTGTATTGTTGGGATACCTTTGAGCGGTATCCTCATCGCAGCTCCATATTTTCGCCGCTATTTCTCCTGTTTTATCCGCAATTTTAAGGTCAGCATACCTGGAGCCGTTTTTGCCCAGCTTAACGCTTATATCCTTTACGAGATAAAAGCCGTCCGCCACCTCACCCTCGCGAAGCTCGTTTATTTTTTTATATGCCACTTGGGTTCCTCTTTCAGTTGTTATGAATATCTACGTGAGGCGCGTGTACCCACAGCCTTTCAAGGTCGTAATATTCCCTGTCCTCTCTGTGGAAAATATGAACTATAACACTGCCGTAGTCCATAGCTATCCAGCGACCCTTCTGCATACCCTCGCATCTCAAGGGATCTATGCCGAGATTTTTCTTGATTTCCTCGTCAACGTGCTCGTAAAGAGCTCTTGTCTGAAGCTCTGTTTTACCTGAAGCTATAACGAAATAGTCTGCAATTATAGAAAGCTCGCCTATTTCAATAACCTCAATATCCAATGCAAGCCTGTCCTCAAGTATATCAACTATGTTTTTCATTAAAATCTTTGATTCGTTTTCCATATTTATATCTCCTTATCTTTATTTATTTCCTCCGAGAAGCCTTTCGTAATACGCAATAGCCTTAGGTGTATCCGGATGCAGAACAAAGCCGTTGTGCCTTACAAACCTATTTACTACCCTTGCGCACTCCAAAAAGAGCTTTTCTATTCGTGGGGCATCCTTTTTTCTTAATTCCTCCACATCGTCAAACCTGCGCCCGGGCTCAATAAGGTCTGCACAGTAAACAACCATTTCCAACACAGACATTTTCTCACGCCCAAGTGTGTGATACCTTATAGCGCCTAATATTTCCTCATCCGTAATGCCGAATACGTCCCTTGCAAGGGCAACGGATGCGCCTGCGTGCAGAAGCTGTGGATTATTGCCGTATTCATCAACGCATACGCCTCCGCCTTTTTCGGTAAGCTCACGCATTAAAGAAATCTCCATACCCTTTGAGCAATCGTGCAAAAGCCCTGCCAAATATGCCTTTTTAGGGTCTGCGCCATATTTTTCTGCAAGTAAAGCAGCAGTTTGGGCTGTACGTACGGTATGGTAATACGTTCTTTCAGGAACATGCTCCTTAACCCATACCCTTATAGCCTCCGCAGATAAATCCCAATACCTGCCGTAAAGCCCGTTTTTATCTATATATTCACACACGTCCCCGGGAAGGATATCTGAAAAATCCCTATTTTGAGCCACAAGCTCCCTTATTGACGTTGAGGATACGTCCGACACCTCGCCGTCCAGAATAACACTTTGGGCGCCGTACTGTGAAAGATACCTTTCCTTATACTCCAGCACAAGGGATACGTCATCCCCGCCTCGCAAATACACGCCGAATTTACACAGCTTCATTATTTCCCTGTACTCATACCAGCGCTCAAGCTTTAGGAATGAATCGGAGCCCAGAATAAAATATATTTCATCATTGGGGCTTTTCTCTTTAAGAAGCCTTAAGGTTTTTACTGAATAGGACGGCGGGGCAAGCTCAAACTCAACGGTGCTTACCTCAAGCTCAGGATACTCCTTTACTGCAGCACATACCATATCGTACCTTGCCCATTGGTGAGCAAGAAACTCATTCCCCTTATGAGGCGGGTCTGCCGCAATAACAAGCATTACCTTGTCCAGCCCAAGCTTATCCCGTGCAGCCAGCGCAACGTTTATATGCGCGTTGTGTATAGGATTAAAGGTACCGCCAAAAAAACCTATCTTCATATAAATAACATAACCACAGCTTTCGCTTGTCGAAGGCCTTCCTTTCTTGGGAAATTGGGGCTGGTTTTGCGTTTCAAAACCGCCGCCGCGACCGTGGCGAAAGCCACAAAACCCGCGTGAAAAAGGTTTTTTCACGCTAAGCTCCTTTTATCCTATTATATCATAAATTGTACTCAATAATAAACAAATTTATAAAAATAAGGATATGTAACATAGGGCGTTACATATCCTTTTTGTGTTAATCAGTATTACAGCTCTGTAAGGAGAAGCTCCTTCATAGATTTACCGTCATCACCAAGCCAGAGCGTCTTTATTTCGTTGTGCCCGAATTTAACGTCAATGCTTCTGTTGAGCGCGGGAATTTCTATATGCGCATCGCAATCCACACCGTCTGTTTCATATCCACGGAGTATATAGCCGTTATCATCCTCTGCTCGTTTGAATACCGTAATGATTACGTTATCCTTATCACAGGAGATACCGCGGTATACAGGGGGAAGCTTGCCCTCGTGATATGACGTGGCAACCTCTATAACAGGGTTGTTAAGCTCTGCACCATAGCGAGCAGCCCTTGCTGTGGAAAGCTCGCCCATATGAGGTATCAGCTCGTAAGTAAAGTAGCTTATGCCCTGGTCTGTAAACTCGGCCAACTCATCCCTTGCGTTAAAGCCGTAGTGGTCGGCATAGATGGGACTTCTTACTGCAGTAAGCCTCATTTCGCTATCAAGACAGTCGTAGCTGTACTTTGAGTTGTTGGTTATTGTAAGGCCGTACTTACCGTTGGCATTTTCACCTGTGCAGTCGAAATACGTCTGACCGGCCTCCTCCTCGCCGTTGGTTACCTTCTTTATGTAACCGTATGCATTTTCGTAGGTTACCGTAGCGTTTTGAACAGCAACAGGGAATGCCAGCTTTAACATCTTGTGCTTTTCACGCCAGTCAAGCTTTACGTCAACAACTATACGGTCGCTGTCATGCTCGAGGGTGAAATACTGTGTGAGAACAGACGAGTTATATCTGTTTTCAACACATATTTTACTGCGGATAGGACCTTCCTCAACAACGGTAACCTTGGCATCTGAAAATCTGCCAAGCTCTCTGCGGAATGAAAATACGTTGTGGGACCAGGTATCACAATGATACTCGTCAATAACCACAGGCACGGCACCGTAACCCTTAAGCACCTCAACGTTGTTTTTCTTATCAAATATACTCTCGATATATCCCCTGTGAGAATTAAACTCCACCTTGATATTATCGTTTTCAATGCTTGTAGACGTAGTCTTCAAGGATGTGGGAACAGGCTTTATTTCACCCGTTTCGTTATTCTCATACATTATCCAGTAGGTGCTGTACCCCAAAGCGGGAACTGTTATATCAGCCACCCATGCATATTTATCGTCATTACCGTTAGTTCTCGGTGCGCGGACTTTCTGAACGGGTATTACATTGCCAAATGAATCGCAAAGGCCCTTTACCGGAGCAGTTTCCGCTATTCTGAACACCTTTTTGACATCCCATGAAAGGGGGTTAAAAAACACAACGGGCTTGCCGAATTTCGGCATTTCCCATGAGGGATGCTCACCGCTTATGTGGGATGCATGCATAGTATCAATACCGTATGCTATACGCTGCACCGCAGAATTGAGCAGCTCGGAGGAAATGTTAAGCGCCTCGCCGAAGGAATCCCTTGCATCGTCATATACGGGCTTAATAGAGCATCCGCAAAGTATATCGTGGAATTGGTTGAAAAGTATCTTTTTCCAGCCCCTCGCAATACTGTCGCTGTTATATTTATGGTTTCTGATAAGATGGGCAACGCTCATAAACTTCTCTGCATTAAGCATTCTGTTTTCTGCGCGTCTGTTGCAATCCTTAACCATGCTTACGGCGCTGTAGCATCCGCTTGCATGATGCTGAAGATCCTCTTTGATAACGGGAAGATCTGCATTTTTAATCTCGTCCAATGCAAAGAAATCCTCGGGGGATGCAAACTTAAGCTCCATATCCGTGGGGTTTTCAATAATAACGTCAATCATTTCTTTTGTAGGACCGCCGCCGTGGTTACCTACGCCATAGAAAAGCATTTCAGTATCCGTAGGATAAGAGGTAAGCCCCTGTTTGATCTGGTTGAACTTGTGGAAAAGGACATCCGTAAGGTTTACGCAATAGCTGTCAAATATCTTATAGGTTGTTACCTGGCTTCCGTCAAGGCTTTCCCACTTGAAAAGATAAGGAAGCGGCTTTTCACTATCACTGGGGCGCATAAATACGTAATTATCCATACCGCTCTTCTTGTATATCTGCGGAAGTCCGGAATTATGACCGAAGGAATCTACGTTATAGCCGACCTTGCAGGTAATACCGAATTTTTCCTTGTAATATCTCTGGGAATAAAGCGCATGTCTGGCAAAGGATTCTCCGGAGGGAATATTACAGTCTGCCTGTACCCACCATCCGCCGACAATAACCCAGCGACCTTCCTTTACACGCGCCTTTATCTCTTCAAACATTTCAGGCTCGTTTTCCTCTATCCATTCATAATATGCGGCGCTTGAGCAGGTGAAAACAAAGTCGTCATACTCCTTCATTCTGTCAAGTGCGCTTCGAAACGTAGCAAGAACCTCTGCAAAGCCCTCTCTCCAATCCCACAGCCATGCAGGATCCAAGTGAGCGTTGCCTATCATAAATAAAGTCTTTTTTTCCTTATTCGTGTTGCTCATAAACAAACATTCCTTTCTTTTGAAACATTCATACACCGATTAAAAAAACATCAAAACTATCAGCCAAGGGAAAACAGCCAAAACAAGTGCCGCTATAACAGCAAGCCAATTCTTTCTCATAAATGAAAGGGCTGCTACAACCACGGTGAGCGCTATCATTACGGCAAAAGCCAGAAACAAAATATAGGTAATCACGATTATTCACGCGTCCTTTCCGTTGATTTCACTTAATTATACCATAGGTTGGATTTATTACAAATAATTTTATACGTCTCCCAAAAGGTGAAGTACGTTTTTAGAGAGTATTTTTTCTCTTTCCTCTTCGGTAAGCTCCAGCCTGTTAAACCTTTTGAGCTCCTCATTTACGCTCATTACAGGGTAATCCGTACCAAAAAGTATTTTATCCGCGCCGTGCTCCCTTA